>CAUTRX010000014.1:0-9233 GCA_963540775.1 uncultured Treponema sp.
ATCCTAAGTGCAATTTCCGCTTCCGTGCCGGCAATTGCACTTAGGATTCGTTTTTTTTGTGGCATTCGGTACAGCCGGTAACGTGCACGTGTTTTTTTCCGCTGCGCCGCGTAAATAAGTGCGCATCCAAATGTCCGTCTACCGGAACCTCTTTGCGGCAAACCGGGCACACGCGTTTAATTCCCGCTTCGGGAACCGGGTAGCAGTGAGGACAACCGTGAATGGAACAGGGTAAATCGTTCGGTGTAGATGTTTTATAGACGCGGGAAACCAAATTGTCATCTTTGTATAATTTTGAATTGCATAAAGGACAGGGCGCTTTTTCTTCCGCATTCTTTTTCTTCGCGGGTTTTCGGGAAGCACCGCCCAGCCGCGTAAAATCAAAAAAAAAGCGCCACGCAAAGTAAAAAATATACAGCACCGCCAACACGGCAGCGGATATTTCCAGCAAACGTAATGCATCATTCATAAGAATATAATAGCGGTTTTTTCCTTTTTTTTCTACAAATACCGCTTGCGCGAAACACCGTTTAGCAGTATACTTAAATCGTGGCGGATTTATACATAGTCGGAACGCCCATCGGTAATTTAGGCGATATCACTTACCGTGCGTTGGAAACATTCCGTTCTGTGGATGTAATTGCCGCCGAAGATACGCGTCATACTCTTCAGTTGTTGACGCACTTCGGTATACAAAAAAAACTGATTTCCTGCCGCGCGCAAAATGAAAAAGAAGCTGCCGGCAAAATAATAAGCCTTTTGGCGGACGGAAAATCCGTTGCTTTTGCCAGCGACGCCGGTACGCCGGGTATAAGCGATCCGGGGGCAGTGCTTACCTGCGAGGTGCGGAAAGCCGGTTATCGAGTTATTCCGATTCCGGGGGCATGTGCTTTTGCGGTTTTGGTCAGTGTTGCAGGCGGGGGAGGAAAGACGGTTATATTTGAGGGATTTTTGCCTCAAAAACCGGGAAAACGCAAAAACCGCGTCAAAGAGCTTTTGGAAACGGGATATGCATTCGTTTTATATGAATCCCCGTTCAGAATAGTTAAGCTTTTGGCCGATATTGCCGATATTGAATATGAGCGGCATGTAGTTGTAGGCAGAGAGCTTACCAAATTGCACGAGGAAATTGTAGAAGGGTCGGCCGCACAAATGCGTGACGAGTTCGCTTCGCGGAGTAAAATTCAGGGCGAATGTGCCGTTTTTGTTGGGGGAATAAAAAAGGCTCAAATTTTAAAAGGAGAAGCCTGCATAAACAGAGAGGCAAACGAAGATGACTATTGACAGACTCGGAGGAATAGACCCTCTAAAGGACGTTCAAAATACTCACAAAGCTCAAACAAAGTACACTGTAAAAGCGGGACATGACAGCATTAACATTTCCGATGAAGCCAGAGAAATGGCTGAAGCCTATTACTTATCGGAAGTTGCCGCTGAAACTCCCGATGTGCGCGCGAACCGTGTGGCGGAAGTGCGTGAAAAAATACAAAATCCGGATTATTTGAGCGGTGAAGTTATTTCGTCCGCTGCGGACAATATATTGCGCGCTTTCGGTTTATAAACTGAAAGTTTGACGGCACTGTCGCCGTTTTTTTACGCGCGTGCGGGAAGCTGCGAATGCTTGCAGATTTTGACTGAAGTTTTGCGGTAAACGCGGAACGGGCAAAGTCGGCTTTCAAAAAAAGCGGCTATAACCGTACACTGAAAAGGTGTCAAAAAAGCGCTTGCTTTTTAGGCACCTTTTTTGTATTTTATACCGATGATCGACCCTTCAAAATTACACCACATGCACAGCGGCTTTCGTCGAAGAAAGCTTATTCTTACGCTCGGCGCATTGGAGCGCGATATTGCCGGAATAACCGACAAAACGCTGCAAAGCGGAACGGTCGACTTTAGCCGCGTAAGTCGCACCGATTACGTGATGAAAATCGCCCGGATTGTTGCCGAAGATCCTAAATTGCCTGAAGATGTGCGCCGCCGGCTTGAGCATTTACTTGCCGAAGAGCCGCTCGATGTACGGCGCGTGTGCAACATCGCACGGAACGCACTGCTCGAGATTGTCGGAACCCCTGCGGCCGAGTGGGATTTGATTATTGCGCCGCACCCGGGGTATGGTGACGAAGCGGCAAAGAACGCTTGCGGCTGCCCTGAAGTATCGGCGGTGCGCCCGTTTTACCCCGGCGTGTACGTGTATGCCGAAGATATTCGTTCACCGTTTAATTTGGGGTCGATTTTCCGCACTGCGGAAGCTTTCGGAGCGGAAAAGCTGTTTTTATCGCCTTTTTGTACCGACCCTGCACATCCGCGCGCAATCCGTTCGGCTATGGGCTGTATGGAATTCTTACCGAGTGAACGGCTGTCTTTGGATCAAATTATAGCGGCAATGCCCGATATGCCGGTTTTCGCTTTGGAAACGGGAGGAACGCCGCTTGCGCAATTCGACTTTCCCGAGCGCGGTATAGCGGTTATCGGTTCCGAAGAGCTGGGTATACAACCCGAAACGCTGCACAAAGCCCGTTACGGCACCGTGTCGATACCGGCAACGGGAGTAAAAGCCTCTTTAAACGTGGGAGTTGCGTTCGGTATTCTTATGCAGACATGGACGGCGTCTATTGCCGGCCGAAGCGGGGAAGAAACGCGTCCGTAAAAAACGCCGCGTAAGCGGCAGACGATTTTACGGTTCGTCTTTAAAAGCCTCTTGCAGTTTTTCGGATATTTTTTGCAGCTGTTCTTCGGATTCAATTCTGAATTCTTTTAAGATATCGGAATCGAATTGATAAAATTCAATCTCGTCTTCCTGATAGTGGGCAATCATATTTGCAAGGTAAATTACCCGCACCAGTTTTCGCGCCGATTCGGGCGCTCCTGTAGGATCGTGGTGGAAGCGTATAGAGTCGGCTATTACTTGCGGAAAATGCCATTTTTCGGCAATGAGCGCGCCTATTTCCGAGTGATTTGTTCCTGCAGCCAAACGTTCAAACAGACGCGGAGATACGGCTTTTGTTTCGCAAAGTTTTTTGAATTTTTCGATCAACTTCGGGTGTGCCGAATCAAAGGCGACTTTTCCCATGTCGTGCAGCAGTCCGCATACGTAAGAATCGTCTACAACGGCGCGATCCGATGCGTAAAAATTCCGGCTGATGTTATAAGAATAAAAGGCTACGCGGTACGAATGCCGCCATAAACGGCGCTGCTCCTTTGAGGAATTGCCGAGGTTTTTTATGGAGCCTAAAGAGTACAAAAGGTTTTTTATGCCGTTAATTCCGACCAGCTTTACCGCGTCGGCAATGCTGCGGCAGGGATTGGTAAGCGAAAAAGCAACGGAGTTCACGAGCTTGAGCAAATCCGCAGTTAAGGCAACGTCGCTACTTATGTGTGTCGCGATATCCGAAAGTTTCAAATCGGGATTATTGAGTTGCGCATTTATTTGCACAATGTTTTCGGGGAACTGCGGCATGGTGTCTATAATGTCCACCAATTCTTTTGACAGTGTGGACACTTGGAGGGTGCTGTCCTGATTCAGCGGAATGACAATACGGCTTACGGTTTCTCCGTTTTCCGAAAAAATACTGATACTGTCGTTCGAGCCACCAATTTTTATCAGCATTAAGATCATAATGATAAGCCCCAAGCCGGCACCCTCGGTTGCATCGACGGAGGCCGAAAAGGCTTCTTCAACCGAAGCATATTGCTGGGCGCGGGTAATTTTATCGTGAATACGTTTATACTCGGCGGCAGTCAATTCGGAGTTGTTGCGCACTTCTAGTCTGATTTTGCCCCTGCAATACTGTAAAATCAATTTGATGTACAAACCCGCATCTTTTTGCAGTTGTAAATAGTACCGTATGTTATCGAGCGTATCGGCTTTAAAGGTTTCCATTCCCAATTCGTAATCCTGCGGATTGCGTATGTCGAGTCCCTTTTCTTTAAAATAAATGCGCTTTGTATTTGCTTTTTTTGCGTTTGTCGTCAATTCATTTAAGCAATAAATCAGATATTCGCACATGGCTTCCTGATTCAATTCTTTGAGAAAAGCGGTAAGCACTTCCGCCATATACAGTTCCATTTGGTGCGGCAACGTGTAAGTTGTGATGGAAAGAGGAACTTCTGCTTGAACTGCTTTTTGAATCTTCGCAGTCGACAAACTTATATCATTCATATTCATATTATAATTTAAAATGAAAGACTGTCAAGCAACGTCTTCGGCAGTGTTTTATGCCGCCGCTCGCATTCCTGTGCGATTTTCGGCAACATCGGTTGTGCTAATTTTTTTTTTGATTTATTATAGACAAATGTTTGATTTATTCGGCGTTTTTACGGGGCAGATTCTCACATTGTCATTGTTGCTGCCCGTACTGTTCCGTCCGCTTTTCAAAAAACATACATATGCCGATTCCGTCGTTATGCTTTCGCCGTTGAGTATGCTGCTGTCCGTGCTGCTTGTTTTTGTTTACGGTTTGTCGTGGAGCCTTATTGTGACGGCGCTGCTTTCTTTGTCGGTTTTGCTGACAAACGTGAGAGCGCTGCAGCGCTTTGAGGAGCGTCTGTATGTGGATTATTACAGCCTTACATTCCGCATTGCCGCTTTTTTGGAATCCGTTTTTGTTGTTGCCGCGTTGTGTGCGCTTTTTGTATTCCATCCCCTTACGGGAATGCCGGCGGAAAAAAAGCTGTACACCGGTTCTTTTGCGCGCGGTTTTACCGAAAAGCGTGAATTGTTCCGCCCTGTAAATCTGATAACGTACTCCTACGGCTTTGAAAATGCGGATTCGGCACGGAGCGGAAAAACCGAAGCGCATAATGCGGCCTCCGATGCCGCTTTACCGCTGATTCTTTTTTTGCCCGATATATACACCACGGCCGAAGATTCGGCTTTGCGTTTGGGTGCAGCTGCGCAACAAGGGTTTTGCGTTTTGTCGGGCGATTTTTATGCGCCTGATGTGCTGCAAACCGATTTTTCGGCATCTTTTTTTAACCGCCGCAGCACACAAGCCTTTGTCCGGCACAGACTTCTGTACCGACAGCCGCCGCAAACGGATGTAAAAAGCGCTTTAATTGAGCAGCGCAAAAAAGAGCTGGAAGCCTTGTTGGTGATTGCCGGCACTCGTTTTTCTTCAGTTGTCATCGTTACGGAAGGAGAGGCGCTGGTTCCCGCGCGTGAACTGAGCGAAAAATATGCGGGGTTTGTCCGCGGTGTTTTCGATGCCGCATCCGTACCCGGAACGGTATATGCAAAAAAAACGGCGGATTTATGTCTGCTCGGGCCGCCGGACGCTTTTTTTATTTTTCACAATTTGTACGGCACTTCGCTTGAAGCGTTTTTTGAATTGCAGCGTGCGGAAAAAAAGAATAAAAGCTACGAAACATTCGCTTCCGCGCTCGTTTCGTATGTGGAGGAAAAAAGATGACCTTGCATGAACTTGACCTGTGGTTCCGTTCTTTTTTAAAAATGGAAGACTACGCCCAAGATCCTTCGCAAAACGGCATACAAATACAAAACGCGCAGCCCGATACAAAAAAAATTGAAAAGATAGCTTTTGCCGTGGATGCATGCGAAGAAACGGTTCGCCGTGCGGCACAAGCAGGCGCGGACATGCTTTTCGTACACCACGGCTTATTTTGGTCGCATGAAAAAACGCTCACCGGTGCGCACTACCGGCGCATAAGCGCCTTTATCCGAAGCGACATAGCTTTGTATGCTTGTCATTTGCCGCTGGACGCACATGAACAGGTTGGGAATAATTACGGCTTGGCGCGCCGCCTCAATTTGCAAAATCCGGCGCGCTTCGGTTTGTGGCGGGGAATGCTTATAGGCGTGCGCGGCGATTTTGAAACACCGGTAGATATGGATACCGTTCTTGCACGCCTGTTTCCGAATGGAGAAAAACCGCTGAGCGTTTTGCCTTTCGGAAAAAAACGGATACAAAATGCGGCAATTATTTCCGGCGGAGCAGGCGCCGATGTATCTCAAGCTATAGCGCAAAACATCGATTTGTTTATAACCGGTGAAATAGGACACGAACAGTATCATGAAGCATTGGAAAACGGCATACATCTTATCGCCGGCGGGCACTATCAAACCGAAACGGTCGGTGTTTCTCTAATGGCGGAAAAAGTGCAAAGCGAATTGCATATTCCGACCGTTTTTATCGACGTTCCGACCGGATTGTAAAAATATTCCAAAGCGCTAGGCGTTTTGTTCAAAATGCGTTATACTGCCTTCGCCAAGAAAATGAATAGGAGTTAGCGTGGAAGAAATAGTTCCCGTCCATTTAAAAGACGACGGCGGCACATATAAAAAACTGCTGCCCGTATTGCTGATTTTTGTTATTGCGGCCGCCGACCAAATAACGAAATTTTTTATCGTGCGTACCGTTGCGCCGTACACAATCGGTGCGGATTTCTTTAACGGCTTGGTGCGTATCATTCACGTGCATAATCCCGGTGTTGCGTTCAGCATCGGCGTCAATTTGCCGCATGTTGTAAGGCGGCTTGTGTTTGCCGTTTTGCCGCTGGCGGTGTTGTGCGTTATTATGTTTTTGTATTTTAAATCGAATGATTTTACCGGCTTACAGCGCTGGGCGGTGTGCGGCGTTGTCGGCGGCGGGTTGGGTAATTTAATCGACCGCTTTTTCCGTTCCGAAGGTGTTATCGATTTTATCGATGTGAAGTTTTTCGGCATATTCGGGTACGAACGCTGGCCGACATTCAACGTTGCCGATATGGCTGTTGTCGTTTGCGGCTTTTTGCTTTTGATTTCGTTTCTTGCCGCCGGTTCGGGGCGCAAAAAAGAGCGCGGAGTACAAGAGGGGACGGAATTATGACAAAAAAACAAACGACACTTGTGTTTCTTTTGGTTGCAACGCTTGCGAATATTGTTTTAATTCTTGCACTGCTTGTTTTGTTTACGGTTTTGGGCGGCTTGATTTTAAAAGAAAAAACGGGAACCGCTTTGCCGTTTTTGTTTACCGCCGCAATTATTGCGGGAATATTTATCTATCGAAAAGCGATTAAATTCATCATAAAGAAATTCAAATTGGAAGAAAAAATGGACCCGCTGTTCAGTCCCCGCGGCAGACGAAACCTGCTCGATTAATAACCGTCGGAACGTGCGCGGTTAAGGTCACGCTGATACAGTTCCTGATACACAAGACTGCGCGTACGCAATTTTTCTTTTACGTCCTGTGAAAAAGGCATGCGCCGCCAAAAAACTCCGCGAACTTCTTTATCCAGCTGCTGGATTCCTTCGCTTTCTTTTGTCATCCATAAAAGATAATCCTTTATAAAATAATCTTTTATGTCCCCTTTTAGTTTTTCCGCAACAAACCATTTGTAGTATTGTCCGGTTAAACCTTCTTCCATCCAGTGATACGAAGCTTTTTCCTTTGCCACTTGCCAGCGTAAATCGGCAACCGCCATGAGAATCGAAGCCTTTACATTTTTTGAGTACATGGGAATGACTATACGGCCGCGGCTGGTGATTCGGTTGTATCGGTCAAATGGTTCCCAACAAAAGCCGTATTCACCGTATGTCGGAATCAAAATAACAAACGGAACAATGCGGTGCAAAACGTTTTTATGTGCGCGGCAAAAGGCTGTCGGGTCTACGGATTCTATCCATGACATAATATCGATGACGTTTTCTCTAAAACCCGTTTCCCGCGGAATGCAATGAAAAAATTCCCGCGTAAAAATCGGGAATTCATTCCCCTGTCTTCCTACCGTTTTTCTTGCCATTTGACGGATGGTCATAATTTCGGTATTTATCTCGGTACTGCTGATTTCGATGGATTGTTCATCGCCGAAAGCGATTTTTTGCTCCAAAGAAGTACCGATTTCCTTGGCGTCTTCATATTCCGCCATACACTTTGTCAGTTCCCGATCGTTTTTAAGATATGCACGCAGTTTTTCATTTAATTCGGTTACAATCCGCCTCTGCATATCCGAAAGCGGCTGTTTGTAGTTTTCCGCCCCTATGACAGCAGGATGGTCAAAAACAATATCGACACGCGACCGTATTTCGGCTTCAAGCATTGCCCGCTCGCTTTCTTTTATTGCCAAAAAATTTTCGGCCGATTGCAGTTTTCCCGTATTTTTTATTTTAAGCTGTATAAGTTGTGCGGTTTCTTCGGCGCTGTCTGTAGCTTTTTTGCGCGGTGTTTCATCGGTTGCCGAAATTTTAATATGTCCGGCGGCAATGTCGCGGAACCATTCATCAAGGTAATAGATGGGCTCGTTTGAAACATTTTCCACAATTGCCTTGGAAAACATATCTTTTTGCTCGCTTGTAAACAATGACGGCAATATGACACCGTAACGCAATGCCATTCTCTTTGCTTCGGGAATGGCGCGGTTCGCCATTTTAGGCGCGAGCGAACGGAAAAATTCCCAATAAGCGGTAACGATTTGCTGACGTAAAACCGTACGGTCCTTGGGGTCTTTGCAGTGCAGGTATTTTGACAGAACAGAATGAAGGCGGGAAGCGCTGCTTTGCTCACCCGATAAAGCGGTTTTGTAATAGGATGTATCGTTAAAAACCTCGGTCGTGTATTCGTCTGCAAAAAAACGCTCTACAGGCTGAAACTGTTTTATAAGCAAATTAACCGGTGCCCATGGGGCGGTGGGTTTTAAATTCGATTCGTCGACCGATTCTTCACCTTCCGGCATCTCTTCAAATTCTTCTTCGTCTTCTTCATATTCCGCAGCAGCGTCTGCAAGCAATGCTGCAATTTCGGGGGCTAATTCATCACTCATAATAACACCATCGTATTATAGTCTAGCATCTTATGTATATTTTTGCAAGGCTGTTTGCGGGGGTTCTAGCCGGGGGTCTAGCCGGGAATAAATTATGACAGTATTGACAATTCGCCTTGCACAAGATATAGTTTTATTGAGGCCTAGTGTTATGAAAAAATATCTTTTTATTCTCTGCTGTGCAGTACTGTTTTTCTCGTGTAACGGAATGACCGGTTATAAAAGCCCGCACGAAAAACGCAATCTAACAGTCATAAACACGACAGGAAGAAACATTGATATTATTGTTAAGGCACGTTATAACAGCGTTGAATATTTTAACGGTACGTTAAATGCGGGACAATCAACCCCGCTGAACAATGTCCCTCTGTGCATGTTGATACCCGAACAGGGCTATGATTGGCGAGTCGACAAAACAGACGACCACAGCGACAATCCCGTTTGGCGCATACGTAGCGTAACCGATGACGAAAAATTAA
>CAUTRX010000015.1:0-9052 GCA_963540775.1 uncultured Treponema sp.
TCCGATTTCTGCGGCTTTGTATAGAAAATAAAGGCCGCGGAATGGAGGTACAAAATGTATGTACTTATATTGACAGCGAACAGCGGACTGAAAAGTCTTTTGCAGTATGTACTCTCAAAAGAAAATTGCGCCAGCAAAACAACCCGCAATGTAACCGATCTGTTAACCGCAATCAGATACCGAGTCCCGGATTGCATTATCTTGGACAGAGACTTTTTTCCGCCTTCCGATACGGAAGGAGAATTGGAAAATTATATTTGCACAAGCCCGTTTTTCATCAAATTCGACTTTTTAATTTTTTTGTACGAAAAAAATAAACCGGAAACACTGCTCAACCCTATTTTTCAAGGCAAATTCTGCGATGAACAATCGAAAGAGCGTATACATGCAATGATGAAATCGGTAATCCCTAAGATAACATACCTGCAGCAAACGCCGCCGCAATTCAGACCCATCGAAAAAAAGCTGTATAATTTATTAAAAGACAGAGCGGAGAAAGCCTTAACATTGGAAGACATGAGTTACACACTGTGGGGCACACGGACAGCGGAACACAAAAAAACGCTGTACACATACATACACAGAATAAAGCATATTTTACGGGAAAGCGAAGACCGTCCCGAAATGCTTGTAAAAGCAAAAAAAGGCTGTTACAAACTCATATTTTATCCGTAACAACCTTTTTGCAGTTTATTTTAGAGAAGCGCTGATACGTTCCAACACTTTTTTGCGATCGAGGGGTTTTACAATATAATTTTTAGCACCCAACAAAAGCGATTTTTTTACCAGCTCTTCTTTTCCGAGTGCGCTTATCATAATAACACGCGCACTTTTATCAAAAGCCATAATGTGTTCAAGAGCAGTGATGCCGTCCATTCTCGGCATGGTTATATCCATGGTAACAATATCGACATTCGGACACAACTCTTTGTATTTTTCAACTCCTTCCTGTCCGTCGCCTGCGGTTGCAACAATTTCATATCCTTCGCTGGTCAAAATTTGCCCAAGCTGTTTTGCAACGAACATTGAATCGTCTACAACAAGAACGCGTATTTTCGACCCGTCTTCTTTTACCCCCTCCGGCGGCCGTTCGTTTATCGAAGGAAAATCTTGTTTTGTCTTCATATTTTTCTCCTATAAAATTCCATCAGGCTTTTTCCCGGATGGCGACGTTCACTTCTATCGTTCCCTGTTCGGTAATCATGGGAACAATTAAGGCCTCCACTTCATGGGTAGCGATTTCCATCTTTTCTCCGGTAAAAAGTGCCGGCGGCGTTAAATCGAACTTGAAACCTAAATCGTGCAATTTTGTAACCGCTTGCGCAGTTATAAGATTTGCCAATTCGGTGATAGTCGCTTTTGCCAATTCATCAAAGGCGGCTAACTCTTCCATGTTCATACGGGAAGCGATTTTCATAGCGGTATCCATACTCATGTCAAAAAGAACGCGGCCTTCAACATCTCCCGCCAAACCGACCAGCGCTACCACACCCATAACGGGCATTGACGTTGACTTAAGATATAAATCTCCGCGTTTAACTTCACCGTTTAAAACCTCGGTCAAAACACTGTATGCGGTTTCGACAAAAGGATTGATATACTCTACTCGCAACTTGTCCTCCTATGATTATTGCTTTGTATACATGGTAATGGAATTTTTGACTGATTCCAGCCAATTATTCCGATCCGCAAGCGATTCGTTATCACCTACGATAACGACACCGCTTCCGCGAATTTTTTCATGAAAATCATTCAATACGCTCAGCCTTCCCGCTTCGGGTAAAAAAGACAGCAAGTCCCTTGCAAACACCATATCCACTTGCGAAACCGGATTGGTGTGGGTGCAATCATGATATTCAAACATCACCGCATCTTTTATATGCGGGGCAAATGTCCACTCCCCCGAAACGGTTTGCGTCAAAAAATTATCATACCAGCTTTCTGCCCGCTCTTTCGGAATATGCATAAGCGGTGCATTCGATACCATCAGTAAATCGATATCCTGTGCGTAGACACGGATTTTCGCACCGGGGTAACGCTTATGCAACACACAGGCAAGCGAAAAGGGCTCCAACCCGCTTCCGCAGCCGGGATTCCATACGTGGATTTGTTTTGCCGGATTATCGGGTAATGCCGCATAAATTTCGTCGGCATATTTATTTGTCCATAACGAATCGGAACAGCGTGAAAAAAACGGTACCAAAAACGCATCGGCATCGGCGGCGTTCAAAATTTGCATATTTGCTCCGGAACGTTCTTTTTTCCATTCGTCGTAGCGTTTACGCGCCCAATCTTCGTTTACATCGGACACATAAAACTTTTTAAACGACGCAAGACTGTCGGCAATAAAAGAAAAGGCCTGTTCGTCCTGAACGGATGCGTTTTTTTCGGAAGGCGCGTCCTGCACCGCCTTTTTTTCGGGAGTGCCGGATGTTTGAGCTGAAGCCGTCTGCACTGCCGGTGACTGATCGACAGTCCGCATTTTTTCTTCGGGAGGAAGCTGAGCCGGCAACGCGGCAAAATCCTGCCCCTCGTACCGTTCAAAACCTTTTACTCCGAAAATACGATCAATATCGAGTAAAACATACAACCGGTCGCCGTTTTCAACGACGCCGTAAATATATTTTATATTTATATCCCCAAACAAAGGGTGCGGCGGTTGAATCGTACTGCTTTGGATTCCGACAACCCGATCAATGCGGTCGACTACAACACCGTATTTTTGCTCACCGAAACTGATGATTATAATACTTTCCTGTTCTTCGCCCGTACGCCCGGGAACGGGAATATTAAAAAACAAACGCAAGTCTATAATAGGGATTATTTCACCGCGCAAATTATATACACCGATAACAAAGGGCGCACTGTTGGGGACATAGGTAAAACGGCCTGCTCTGGCTATTTCTTTTATTTTCAAAATATCGATAGCGTATTCTTTTCCGGCGAGGGCAAAAGTAACCATTTTAAAATCTATATTTACTATTTGCTCTTTTTTATCGGCGACCGTTTCACCTACAGCCGTCTGCACATCAAGCGTTTTTTCCAAAACCTTTTCCATTTATAACCCCTTTCGTCCCGTAAAATCCATGCGCACCGGGTCGCCGGTTTATACCGTCTTTTTCTCACGGGCATTAAGCTCCTGCTTTACGCCCAATTCCAAAAGCTGTCCGACGTCGATGATAAGAGAAACCGAACCGTCACCCAAGATTGAAGCACCGGCAATACCGGGAGAATTGGCAAATTGGTCTTTAAGCGGCTTTATGACGATGTCTTCTTCACCGATAAGCGAATCAACCATGATTCCCAATTTTTTATCCGCCGTACCGACGATAACGATAAAAGCGACATCCGATTCCTGCGTATTGCGAATACCGAACAGCCGTCCGAGCCGCAAAACACTGATAACCTCGTTACGCACGCTCAATACCTCATAGTTATCGATACGGTTTATTTCGGACACGTGGATGCGCTGACTTTCTATAACGGAAGCAATCGGAATCGAATACACTTCGTTACCGACTCTTACCAGCAAACCTTGTATAATTGCCAAAGTAAGCGGCAATTTTATTGTAAATTTCGTTCCCTTTCCCTGTTCGGAAGTGACGACAACCGTACCGTTTAATTTTTCAATCTGTGTTTTTACAACATCCAAACCGACGCCGCGGCCTGAAACATTACTGATTGTTTTTGCAGTCGAAAATCCCGCATCAAAAATAAACTGAAAGGCTTCCTGATCCGTAATCAGCTTATCGGGATGTATCAAGCCGCGTTCTATCGCCTTGTTTCTGACCGCATTGACGTCAATCCCCTTCCCGTCATCCGTAATTTCGATGACGATCATATTGCCTTCGTTACGCGCGCTTAAGCAAACCGTTCCCGCTTCATTTTTACCGGCTTCGCGACGGACATCGGGAGCTTCAATACCGTGGTCCAAAGAGTTACGCACACAGTGCATAATCGGATCCAAAAGATCTTCGACGACCGATTTATCCAATTCGGTATCTTCACCCTCGATAATAAGGTCGATTTTTTTGTCCAAATCGCGCGACAAATCGCGCACAACGCGCGGAAAACGTGAAAAAATCTGGCTGATGGGAACCATACGTATTTTCATAACGCCTTCCTGCAGCTCTCCTGCTATACGCCCGAGATTTTGCGTGTAAGAACGGAATTTCCCCGTAAAATCCTTAAATCTTGAATCGAAGGTATCAAACATAGTATACAGAGAACCGAAGTCCTGCGTTACTACCGCCTTTATATCCTTTATATTTTTACCGCTTTGGATATTTTCAAGATAATTCGGGATCTGTTCAAACAAAGTCCGAACCTGATCCTTATATGAAGCTTCAATACTTTGCAGTTCGCTTTGTAACTCGCTTACCTGTGTTGCGGTTTGATTAAAGGCGGCTTTTGCAATAACGGTTTCACTGACCAGATTCAAAAGGTAATCGATGCGCTTTGAATCGACGCGTAAAACGCTTCCGGTCGAAGCCCCGTGAGAAGCGGCGGGTGCCCCGGCCTTTTTCGGAGCGGCTTTTGCACCGTCATCGGAAGGTGCCTTTGCAGCCTTGGGGGCCGGCGCGGCGCTTCCCGCAGCATTTTGCGTTTGAACAACCGGTTCGGGTTCAGGCACGCTTGCGACAGGAGGCGGCGCACTCGGAGTCGCAGCCGGTTTTACTGCCGGAGCCGGAGTACCGCCCGCAACGGCCTCACTTAAATTTTGAGCATCTATCGCGATAACAACATCATCCAAAAAACCCGTATCTTCAAGCTGCTCTCCGGTCGAAGAGGAGGAAATAAAGTACACGACTTGAGCATGAAATTCATCTTCATACAATTGCTCAAAATCGGGGATTGTTTTTAGAATATTGCCCCGTTCTTTTAGCGCCGCAAAAACCTGAATACCGCCGACCGAATTCATCGGGTTTGCTTCATCAAATAAAACGGTTACCCCCCAGAGTTTTTCTCCGGAAGCGCAAATTTGTTTCAATTCGAGTAAATCGTATTCGGATAAATACGTTGCAGGCGAAGGGAAAGATTCGGGAATTCCTCCCGGTGCGGGTGCGGAAGCCGGCGGCGCGGCCGGTTTCGGCGCTGCAGAAGGCATAAACTGAGCAGCTGCTGCGGCAGCGGCAGCTTTTGATGCGGAAGACTTTGACCCCTTGTCTTTTTTCGAACCGCTCCCCTTTGTGAATGCATGCAGCTTCGATTTAAGCGGTTCAACGTCTTCTTCATATATGGAACCGTTTGCACGCGCTTCAAGCATAGCCTTGATAACATCAATCGACGACAATAAAACATCCACAACGTCTTCCGTAACGGGAATCGCATCGGAACGCAATTCGTCAAGTACATCTTCGACTGCGTGAGTAAAAGTGGACAACTCGGTCATCTCGACCGTAGCCGAACCGCCTTTCAGCGTATGTGCCGCGCGAAAAATCTCGTCGATAGCTTCATGATTCGTCGGATCGTTTTCAATAACGAGGATGTTGCTTTCAAGATTTTCAACCTGCTGTTCGGCTTCGCTGAAAAAATCTTTTAACAGTTCCTCATTATTAATGTCAAGGTAATCACTCATACTAATATATTCTAGCCATATACACGGATAAGTCAAGTGGAAAATAGCGTATTATGCACATTTTTGTGTTTTTTTACCTTTTGCCGTATCCGATTAAAGTTTATACCTTTTTATGCCGATAATGTAAACGGAGTACTGTCCGCCAAGGAGCATAAAGACATGGATATAGCAAAAAACGCTAAAAAGACCGTTTGCATTGCCGCATTTTGTTTGCTGTTTTTAAACGGATTCGCCGTAGATTTTTTTTCCGTTAACACCGGTGCAGGAACAGCGGATATAATTCCCGGCGATGCATCGAAAAAAACGGAAGTTAAATTCCGCGCATTTTACGGTACACAAATTCAAGCGGGAAAACGTTTTTTGGCAAATGCCGGCATTTCACTGCGAAGCGGCAATTTATTCGACACCATGGAACCGCGAGACATTCCGTCGCTTTTTAATATCGATGAATTATCCTTTATGTACCGATTCAGGATGGAACAGGCTTTGTCGCAAATTGCATTTTTTATGGGCGAATATGAACCGCTGGGAGACGACGTATTTGCGCGAAGATACTTGGGTACGCGACTTTTTAATTCCTATTTTTTACAAAAGCGAATCGGTTTTCCGGTTCCCGCAATTATTCCGGCAGAAGGAATAGGCGGCTCTTTTACCGTGCGGTACAAAAATATCGCGGGTGCATTATACACAAACTACGCCGAAAAAAACGGAAAAAAACACATGAATATCGATGCGCGCATTGCAGGAGTGTCGAATGCGCTTATTGTCGATTTTTTGTTCGGTGTAACGCTGCCGTTTGAAGACCGAGATTCAAACGGGGAAAAAGTTGTCGCCGTTATACGAACGGTCGATTTTCATACGGGACTGACAATGCTTGTGGGGGATAATCCTTTTGTAAATTTGTACATGCAAGCCGGAATCGCCCGTTTACGGGCAAAACCCGCAGCGGGCGAAAAAATCTTTGTGCTGGACGATTTATACGCATTCTTGGAACCGCGGTTTTCAATACAAAAAGTGCTTTTTTCTTTGAGTCTCTTTCATTTACCGCCGCATACGTATCAAAATATTTCGTATGCCGATTATCCGCTGGGTGCTTCTTTTATGATAAAGTCGGTTCCGCTGAATTTAAAATCGGCAAACTGGGTTTTCGGCGGAATACTGAGCGTGTCGATGCCGAATCCTGCGGTTTCGCCGTTCAGTATAAAAACGATGTCGATACAGGCGGTTCCCTATTTTGAATGCGGAGTCGGTAAGGGAGCATTTAAAGCCGAACTTCCCGTGCGGCCGCTGTCTTACGATGATGTGGGAAAATTGATTTCGTTAAGTCTTTCGTATAAGGTTACGTTTTTTTTAGTTCAAATCTTTTTTTCCCAAATCGAGCGGTTACGGCGCATAAAGCCGAGCCGCTTGATATAGGGAATATGTGTTTTATCGGGGGTTTTTATGATAAGATATTCATACCCCTGTTGTTTCCAAAAACCGACATCGTTTACAAAAAAATGCCGCCCGATAGCACAATCGCGGTAGGCGGGAACGGCAAAATCAATGAGAATTTCGGCGGTTTTGCCGGTTTCGGTACTGACGGACGAATACGTCAGCAAACCTGCAATGTCGTCGTTTCTGAAAAACACGGCGGTGTATTCGCTTTGAGCAAAGGCCTGTTCGCCGAATAAAGCGACTATTTCTTTTTTATGTATTTTATAAAAGTGTAAAACGATTTCGTTTTCTTTTTGCACGCGCACAATATCGAAGTTGTTTTTGATTTTTATCGTGCGGACAAAGTAATACACATCGATAATTACGATTCCGACATTTAAAACCGCCGTCGGGAAAGAACTTGTACGTAAAGCAAAAACGACAAAAAGCAAACTGCCTGCCGCATTTATAAGACGCAGTTTTACAAGCGATTTCATTGTCAAAGAAATAAACACAATAATAGACGCGGCATAGCCGAGGATTTCAACGACACTCATATTCATAGGCGGGTTCATTCAATATCGTAAACGATTTTTTCGGGCGGAACTTCCAGCAATTCGGGATTTTTCAGGTATTTACGCAATTCGTGAAAGGCCGAAGCAAAGTAAAAGCCGTCGCAAATGCGCTCATCAACGGTAACCGCCAAATCGAGTCGGCGAATGCGCTGAACGTCTCCGTCTCGTGTAACTTCCCGCGTTTTGCGCATAGTACTGAATGTGATAAATATAGGCACATTACCGAAATTGTACAAATGATGAAATACGGGCGCAATTCCCAATGAGCCCATGGAAGAAAACACAACCGAGCAATGGAAGGGACTTAAACGGCGCAGACGTTCGGGAAGCCGGTTGTGAAAATCGAGCCAGTCCAAAAGAGCAATTGCCGAACGTAATTGAAAGCGGGGCATATAACCGAGCAGGCGGGCAAGTTTATCGAAAGCGCTTTCTTTTTCTTCTTTTTTGCCCTGATACGCATCGATTTTTTGCGTCATGAGGGTGTAAACATCCGTAACGGTTGCGCGGTGATCGAAAAAAAACTTCATCATTGTTTCTTCGGCTTCAAGAGTCATCTCTTTTTTGACCATCATACCCACTTCTATGTTGTAGCGGGCGTACAGCCGCAGCCCGCTTATAAAGCGGTTTATACCGGGACGCTGAGAAATAGTCCGCACATAAGCGGCGATGAGTACGTGCATTATACCGATACCCGTGCAGCCTTCCAAGCGCTTTTTATGTACAAAGCGTTCGGCGGCGCTGATATCGATACTGTCTTCAAAAAAGTTTTGCGAACCGACTCTGTCGGGCATAATAAAAGGGGCGACAACCGTAATGGGTTCCAATGAACGTATGCGCCTTCCTTCCGCACGGTCGCCGAAGCGCCGACGGGAAGGAAGCGGCAAAATATCGCATTGTTCAGTTGTGTCCGTATTTTTATCGAAATGATTTATATTATTGTGCCGTTCCATAATTGTGCGCCGCTTTATAAACCGTACTCCGGCCGCCAGTTATCCTTCCCCTCAAGCGCGGCGGCTGCCCAGCCCCGCCGATTTTCGAAAAATACGGATATTTAATCCTGCAACAACGGATCAGTATGTTTTGCAGATGGGTTCAAACGTATCGACTTTGAGAGCGGCACCGCCGATAAGACCGCCGTCCACATCCGGTTTGGCAAGTAGCGAAGCCGCATTTTCGGCTTTCATCGAACCGCCGTATTGAATAATCACTTTGTCCGCCGCATCGCGTCCGTACATTTCGGCAAGAATATTGCGGACATACAGGTGAATCGCCTGCGCATCGTCGGCGGTGGCGGTTTGTCCCGTTCCGATTGCCCATACGGGTTCGTAGGCGATAGTTACCTTTGCAAGTTCGGCGGCGCTGACGCCTTCAAGACCTTTGCGGGTTTGTTCTTCGCACACCTTTTCGGCTTTACCCGCCTGACGCTCTTCCAAAAGCTCTCCTATGCACAATACGACTTCCAAACCGTGTTTTAAAGCGAGCT
>CAUTRX010000016.1:0-8836 GCA_963540775.1 uncultured Treponema sp.
ATTCGCGTTGATCGCCGCTTCTACAAGAGCGTGCGTCATGTCGTTTACGTTTTCACTTAAAAGGCCGATTTCATCTCCGGCGGTTACGGGAATATCTTTTCCGGCAAGATCGGCTTTATCCCCGGTATCGCGGATCATCACCACGTGAGAGGCCAGACGGCGGATCGGTTTAATGATGATTGAAGCGAGTACAAGAGAACCGACAACCCCGATAAGAACGGCGAATAAGGCAATAGTTGACGCAATTATCGAAACAGTCATACTCGCTTTGTGTACGGTTTCGATAAGATCTTCGGTACTGACTTTGAGTAATACTATTGCGCGTACATACACTTGCTCGGTACCGCGCCGGTACAATACGGGTTTGTAAAAAAGGTATTCTGTTACGTCGCGCGACAAACGGACATTATCGAATTCGGGGAAAGAACCGGAACCGTTTTTAGACAAATCGGTTAAAGCGAGTGTAAGCGTTTGCGTCAACTGCGCATTTACCTGCTGAATTTCGTTTCGGCGTTCGATCGATATGCGGTCGGTTTTAAGGGCAAGCGCAACTCCTTCGGCAGTAAGCGAAACGATGTCGGAAGCAATGCCGCCGATACTTTTTTCGGCTTCTTCGTTTAATTTTGCCGTCCTTTGTACGATGGCGGCAATTTCGTCATGCACAAAGCGGGAAGAACCGAGCACCAAACTGTCGCTGTCGATTTTTTCCGCTATGTTCGGATCGGTGGAAGCCCACACATAATCGACATTGGTATTACGGTTATCCGCCGCCAAACCCAAAATGGTTGCGTAACGTATTTCGGGCATGGATTGAGTTTGATTCAGCAACAAGCCCAATTCCAATATATTCTGCCCGGGCATGTGATTTTTTACCCCGGCTGAAAGACTTTCCATTAAAACCGATATGCGGTCTTCCAATCCTTTTGCCAACGTACTTTCCTGCGTTCTGATAAAAATAACGCCCAGCGGTGCAGACACCAACAGAGTAAGTAATAAAACCAAAACGGATATAAAAAACATCATTTTAAACTTTAAACTTATTCCGCGCTGTTTAAGTTCGCGTGCCTTTTGTTTTCGTTCCGTCATCATACTATCTCCTGAAATAAATGCATGCACTTCGCGCTGCACCGTAAAACCTTCCTGTACCGTTATGAGTAAATGCCGCATTACAAAGAATAAACCGATAACGGTAAAGATAATAACCGCCCACAATACGATATCGCTTACTTGAACGGTATAGCGGTATTTTTCCGTGTATTCTTTCCACGACGGTTCAAAACGGTAATCGAAATTTCCCGCTTTTACCGTGCCCGATTCGCTTACATCCAGTAAAGGCGCCGACATATACAAGCCGCGCACCGGATGCACTAAGCCGACACGGTACCTTCCGCTGTCCAAATCGGAAAAGGTTATGCCGCTTAGTTTGGTATCCGAAGATACTTTAAAGCCGTCTGCATCGTATTTGAAAGTAATGTCATAGGGGGCTAAGCCGTCTTTGTCCAAATAAACGGTGGAAATTGAGCCGTCGGTATTAAAGCCCTTTCCGAAAATATCCAAATAAGTGGTGCCGTAGACATCGGTGCGCGGACTTACCGCCGTAACAATCGTATACGGAATATACTTATTCAAATATATGGGCAGCAACGCCGATTTTCCGATATTACCGGCGGCATCGACGGCGGCAACCGCAAATAAGTAAACACCGTTATCTATATTGTTCCATGCGGCGGCCGAGCGTGTACCGATGATTTTTGCCGGTACTTCCACCTTGAAATCCGATAAAGCTTCCTGTGTATATTTTTGCGGATCGCGTTCAAAATCTTTAACGGAGGCAAGATACTGCAATGTGTATGTGTACCCTGAGACAACCTCGTCTTGCGAATCGGCGTTTTGCCATGCAAGCTCAAAAGTATTCGAGTGCATATATCCGTCGTCGCTGAGAACGGGCGCCTGTATCTGCGGCGGCTCCGGCGCGGTGGTATCGCGGAAATAGGTTAACACGGCGCTTTGCGACCAGTTGCCCGCATTGTCCATAGCTTTCGCTTTTAAATACCACAATCCGTCTTCTTTGATTGCGGCGGAAATCGAATTCTTTGACGGGAATTCCATAAAAGTTTCGGGCGGCTCTGCGTCTTTATCCTGCGTTATAATCCACGAATACGACGATATTCCCGAAGGATCCTGAGGCACCTGTATGCGTGCGGTTAATTTACTGCCGTTTGCACGCTGTCCGTTTTCGAATGACACGCCGGTTAAAGCGGGAGACAAAACGGAACGGTCGGCGGACAAGCGCACAACCGAATACGCTTTCCCCCGTTCCTGCTCCCAAAAAATATGCAAATCATCTCCGCCGCCGGTAACAAGCGGCGTTCCGAAAACCGAATACAGCCCTGAAAGCGAAATGCGGTTTTCGTCCCAAACTCGCCCCTTTTTCGCCGCCATATAGATGTTTTCAACTCCGCGTCTTGTGTCCACCCATAAGGCGGTAAGTGCATTCTTATACGTAAACAGCACGGGCTGATATGCCGCCGACGAGCGCGGAGAAAGCTGCTCCAATGAGCCGTTTATCGCACCTTCATTGTTTAACGGGGCAACGGTAATTACGGATTTGTCCGAAGAGGCGCGGCTTCTTTCCCATATAAGATACAGCACTCCGCCGTACATGTGTAAAAACGGGCGCTGGTTCGTGTATTCGGAAACATTCGCTTTTGTGCCGCCGCTGTCCGTAACCAAATGCGGTTCACTCCATGTATTTCCTCCGTCGTCGGAATAGGAAGAATACAATTGGTATGTCGCGCGGTTTCCGATAGCGTAAATCGATTGAAAAACGGCCATCTCCCGTTCACCGGAAATAACCGTAAAATCAGGAACAAAAGAATTGATTAAATTGCGCGTGGGCGAAAAATCGGTAAAAGCCGACCATTTTTTTCCGTCGGGAGAGCGGGCGGTTTTGAGTGAAAAACTTTTGGTATTGCCCTGTGTCGCAAAGAGAATAAAACCGCCCCCGGAAGAACGGAAAATACGCGGAGCGACAAGAGAGTCGCCGTCGCAGACGATCTTCGTTTCCGTAAATGAAAATCCCGAATCGTCCGACGCGAAAACGGAAATCGTTTTTGCATCGGAAAGTACGGCTACGGTTATAACATTGTCCGCATTAACCGTCGTCGAAAATATGTTCGGCACTTCCCCCGTATACGGGAAGGGGCCTGCAAAACGGGAACGGCGTATCCATTGCCCGTTTTTGTATACGTACGCCGAAAGCCAAATAGTTCCCTGCCGATCGGACTCCCTATGCACATCCTGCCACACAACAACCGACGTATCCGCAGTCTTATTATATGCGGCTGCGGGAAAGCGGCTTTCCGATGCGGTAAGCGGCACCGGCTTTTCCCAGTAAAAATCCTGTGCCGGCAAAACGGAACAAAATACCAAAGCGAAAAAAAGACAAACATATTTAAAAGAACGTGCACGGTATTTCACAACAGAGAGTCCACCTTCTTTTTCAGGTCGATGATTTTCGCCGAATTGCGCAATTTGGGATCCTGCCACAGATTTGCAACTATCGAAGCGGCGGTAATGGTATTTCCCTTTGCCAATTCCTGAACCGCCTGTTGATACAGCAGTTCTTTATCCGCCGGCAAAACAACCAAAGAGCGCCCGCCCATACCCGTTTTAATGCGGTCGGCAAGTACCATCGCTTCGGTATTTTCCGGATACAAAGCAAGCGCTTCGTCCAATTTGGATAAGGCATTGTTAAGCGTAATTTCATCACGGGAGGACGACTCATATATGCGCTTGACTTCCCGCACCAATTCCCTCGAACGCGCCACTTTTTTCGGATCCGGCGGCAAAACGATAATTCCCAGTTCAACTTCAACGTCGTAAATGAACCGTTTTAACCCCGGATACGACGGATCGATTTCGTATAAGTCTTTTAAATCGGCATAGGCGCGGCTCACCGTCGCCGGATTGCGGTATTCCTTGCGGGCTCCCGGATTTATAAGCTGCGATATGCGCAGCGATAACAGGTTGGCTTCCTGATTGAGCGGATACAACACCTGTACATTTTTTATTCTTTCGCGGGCACTGTTCAGAACCGAAATACCTTCACGTCTGTTGCCCTTTTTAAACGCACGGGTGCCCTGCTCAAAATATTGATAGGCGACATTGAGCGTTTGACTCATTTCCGGATACAGCGGATCCGTGACGGGAATGGTTCTACCGGTACGAATTGAAAGCGCGCTTCCTATAAGAATTTTCAAATTGACGATTTCACCGTTTTGATCGGTATTTGTAACCGCCCAGCGTCCTTCCGCCTGCAAAACCAAGGCCTCCGCCTGCTCAAAACTGCCGGCTGAATACAAAGCGCGCGCCGAAGTAAGTAAACGGCGAACCTCCTGTACGACTTTGGTATTTTCGAGGCGGACAATCTCCAAACCCAGCGCATTGAGCTTTTTGTCCGTTTGATCGCGAAGAGAAGCCGAATCCTGATATTTTAAAGATTCGTTGTATTTGTCGCGCGCCTGCTGCAGCGCCGCACGGCTGGCATCAAAATCTTCACGCTGTAAAGCTGTGCGCGCCTGAGAAAATCGAAAATCCCCTTCGTTTTTCGCCTGTTGTGCAGAATTGACGCGTCTTTGCGCAAGCGCGATCGAAGAATCGATATTTTTATCCAAAGCGTTTAAAAAATCAATATCGGCCGCCGCAGCCTTGAGATTTGACAAAAACAAATCCGAGCCCGGTTCTTCGTATAAAGGCTCATCGGGGGCTTGTGCCAGTAAATCGCGGCGCACCCGCAAAGAGGCGATATCCGCTTTTAATTCTTTTTTAAGCTGCCCGAAATCGGCAAGGGCTTTTTCCGGATTGGAGGAAACCGCGGTATCCAGGGATTCGTTTATATATGCGCGCATTTCGTCGAACGAACCGGTATATTTTTGTTTTACCGCGGATGAAGCCGAACCGATAAAAGAACTTAAAGATTCCCATGATTTTATGATTTGCGAAGTATTTTCTTCGTTTTGATCGCGAAGCGCTTTGTTAAGCGCAGCATACAGCGGCTCCCAGGGCGGCAGCGCAAAATTTTTTACCCTGCCTTGCATATCGTCCTTTCGAAAGGATTCGCGGCGCAGGTGCAATTCCCGAATATTATCAGTATTTGTGTGCGATATTTCAACCGCCGATTGCGCGTATGCTGTAAGCGAATTCGAATACGCTATCAACTCGTCGTTTTTTCGGCCAATATCCGAAGGCATGGATAAAGCCGTATACGCGTTTTTTCCGTCCGCAATCGATTTTTTTTGCTCAACCAGATTTTGTGTTTGCTGCACCAAAAAAGTATTATAGTCAAAAGCCGCATGATATAAATCATGCGCGGGAAAAACCGTTTCACCCGACGTTTCAAACAATGTACGAAGATCGGCAAAACGCGAACCGACATCGGCAACTTTAACCAATTTTCCGAGCGTACCGGCTCTTTCGGCGGCGGAAAAAGCCCGTTCGGCATCTCTTGCGGACAAAGCGGAAGCAAGGGGGAGCGAATATCTTGTGACGGCGGAAGTCAACAGTGTGTATGATTCTTTACACAGCGCCTCCCACTGCACATTCATAACGCGCACAATACCGGTATTGGGATCCGACTCACGCCCAAGCACAAAGCGGTAGGCAAAAGGCAAAAAAGATGCTTCGGTAAGAACCGCATCTTTTTTGCGCAATTCTTCAAAATTATTTTTAAACTGTAAACCTGCCTGCCGCTGAGTATTCCGCAAAGCCGCATATTCGTTCGCCGTTTCTTCCAGTACTTTATACGCTTCTATAGCCGAATCTATGTCATATATACTGAGGGCGTAATTAAAACGTCTGAAGATTGCCTCCAAGCGGCTTTGCATGGAATCGTAAGCGTAGATGGAAGTTTCAATATCGGTGAGTGCTCTGTCCGTTTCGGCAAGAAGTGTCGTGTCCGCAAACTTTTCGTAAAAATCGCTGCGATACAAACTCAAGCCTTCGGAAAACCGCTTTGCCGATTCTACAAAACGCTGCTGTGTTAAAAGGCGGCTGCCGTCTTCCATAATCCGATTGAACATAGCTCGGTGATAGGTAAAATTTGCCGCATTTTTTACATCCGCTATAAAAGCTTTTTCGGAATCGGAAGAATCGTTTGCAAAATTTTCAATACCGGAGATAAGCTTTAGTTTTTTGCCATCGTTTAAAGGATCATCGACAATAACATTGAGCAAATTTTCCGCCAAATTCGTATATGAGGTGCGCAGCCGAAAAATCTTATTTATGCGCCGCTGCACCTGATCGAAATTCTCGGGCTGACGTACCGCGTAGTCTTTCAGCAAAAGGAGCGCTTCATTCAGCTTGCCTTGCGCAATAAGTTCATCGGCGGCGGCCAAATCCTTATCGGCACGCCCCGCTGCAAAAAGGCTGCAAAAACTGAGAAAAATAAAAATAACGACAAGCTGTCTTTTTATAACAATCTCCTAACGGGCTTACGGAAAAAATCTAAAAATATCGGTCGTAAAATTTTCCCGAGAGCACAACGGCATTTTTCGTAATACAGTATCTAAAAGCCGAACGGGCATTTAGCGCTGTTTTACAGTGTACCATATATCAAAAATATAAAAAAGCACCCTTTTTCGCTATTATTTTCGGTGTTTTAGCTGTCAAAAATGATGAAAAAACTCCGAAAATATAGTATAGTGATAATTATGATGAAAAACAACAGTGTAAAGAAAGCCGCCTTTTTATTTTTGTTTTCCGCCGTTTGTGCCGTAAACATTTTAGCTGCGGCGGACACCGCAATAGGCTTTGAAACGCTTTTAAAATCCTTCGGACTTTTTAGGGATCCGAATGCGGGACTTACTTCTTTTCGCTCATTATATATTCCCATCGGCGGACGTTCCGAAGCGATGGGTTCGGCATTTACCGCCATGTCCGACGATGCTTCTTTTTTTGAATACAATCCTGCAGCAAGCAGCGTGTTGAATCAAACCGAGACGGCTTTTTTTCACAATTTTTGGATAGCCGATTCGGCAGTCGATACCCTGCTTTTTACAACACGTACAAAAAATCTGGGCTACGGCTGCGCGCTGAAAAGCTTTTATATTCCGTTTACCGAATACACCATTTTCGGAGAGCGCGCATCAACCGGCTATTATTCGGAAACGACGGCAATGTTGAATGTTTCATACAATTTTTTTGCAGGCTACACTTTTAAGGGACTCGCAGTCGGAGGCAATCTTAAAACATCGTTTAGAAGCGTTCCCGATTACAGCGAAAATGTCTCCGGAAAAATACTGAAAAAAAGCGGTTTATCACAATCGGGACTTGCCCTCATTGCGGATGCCGGAATTCTGATGCGTTTTAATCTCGCCAAATTTTTTACTTCGCGCGAGCCGAACTTTAATATCGGGGCGGCGGTACACAACGTCGGTTACGCGTGGACGGGGTTCGGTAAAAAAACAACGACGGACAATCCTCCGCCTTCTTACGCGTCGGCAGGCATTACCTACCGACTTATAAAACCGCTTATTCTTGCATTCGAATTTCAGTATCCGTTTAATATGTACCGGCCGTCCAAAGCCGAATTGCCGAGCGGTTCCGTCGGAGCGGAATTCCGCTTTACCGACTTTTTTGCTGTACAAAGCGGTTTTTTACTAAGAGGCGGAAATCCTAAAATCAGTTTGGGCTCGTCGTTTAATTGGAAAAGCATGATTTTTAACGTCTCCTATTCGTTCGACCTTACCTCGTCGGCCGCCCCGCTTAACCGAATCAGTTTGGGAGCCAAGCTTCAATTGGGAGACGGCGGAAGAGCCGTTTTGGAAAAGAGAATAGAAAATTTATACGCGGAAGGTTTACGCTTATATGCGCAGGACGAATTGGAAAAAGCCGTCGAAACATGGCAGGAAGTATTGGAAATGTCGCCGGGCTTTGACCCTGCAAAAAAAGGAATAAAAGCGGCGAAAAAAACGCTCAATCTGCGGCGGGAAATACGCGACATTCAAAAACTGAATTAACGGGAGCGAGCGGAATCGCAAGCGGCTGCAAAAACGGAGATTTTAATCCGTCCGTTTTTTCCGTGAATCGGCGGATAAAGCTTAAAGCCGCTGATATTTCAGCGTTTTTTTCCGAAAATGCGGTAGTTTATCCACGGAAAAAGCGGGTAATCTTTTTCGGTGCGCGTAAGCCACTCGGTGCTGATACAGTTTGAACCGAGCGAATCGTAAACGGTGGAAAAACCGTTGACCGTATACTTGAACACTTGCGAAACGTAATCGGCTAAAATACCGGCATGCAGCATACGCGGCCAATCGGAACTTTGCGCGACAAGTACTTGCTTTGCCGCCAAATTCAGGCAGCGTTCTTTGAGTCCGCTGTCCGACGGAAAACGCTCGGCAAGGTCGGCCATACGTTCGGCCGCTTTAAGCGCGTAGCGGAGCATCCAGCTGTTCGACTTATCCAAAAGATTTTCGGCATAACCGGAACCTTCTCCGGCACTCATAGAAGGATACACTTTTTGCGGTTCGCCGTGTGTGCGCAAAACCTCCGTATATGATGAACATTCAATATCTTTTCGCAAAGCCGCTTGCCGAAACACCTGTTCGAGCCATAAAATACCTTCATGCCAGTTTTGTCCGAGCTCCCGCGCATCGATAACGCACACTGAAGAAACCGAAGCGTCTGCCAATTCCTGTGCGGCCTTGTTAAGGCGCAGGGCTTTTTCATTTAAAAAAGTTTCGGCGTCAAGACTTGCCTGTTTTGAGGCAGCCGAAGCGTTGTACAAACTGTCCTTAGCCTTTTGCGACCAATATTTAAAACCGGTGGCGCTTCGTTC
>CAUTRX010000017.1:0-8608 GCA_963540775.1 uncultured Treponema sp.
GACAGGCACACTCGCCTTAGTGGGTGGTGCCCTCTCGCTCGGGTGGAGAGGTCTGATCCGCTCGGATGCGTACCCCTATCCGGAAAGTGGAGAGTAAAGTATGACTTATATCGCTTTTTTATTCCTGCCTTGGGGGCTATTAATATTTATTGGACGTTTTTTTTTGAATATTTATACCTCATTGATATTCAGGAAAATAGATAATGAATTTGGAGTAGATAAATGGCTTTTTCTTATACCGGAGCTAACTCCATTAACGGTAATAAAAAAACAAATACATACTAATAAATGGCTAAAAAAACTGTATATTTTATATAGATTGTATAAATATTTTTTTTGGATAGGACTGATTCTTCTCTTAGGTTACTTTGTATTTATGAATATGCTAAAGGGTAAATGATGTTATTAGATTTATAAAAGAGTGTAAGGATAGTACAGGCACGGCATTTTACATCCGTGTAAAATGCTTAAACGGAACAGTTCACTGTTTGTGCATGCGTTCAGTTGCTATAGAAATATTTTGTAAACCTGTGAGAGCAACTTTTGCATATTCGTTAGATAAAAGAATAAAATTACCGCAACAGCCTGTAGACAACAGGATTTTTGTATCATACATATAGTTGAAGGTATTTTAGAAACGTTTATATAAAAGCGTGAGGGATTGCAGCGACATGGCCGTGCGTGAAGTGCCTGCATTACAACGACGCGGCCATACAAGCGGAAAGCAGGTCAACACTATACATCCTGTACAGTGTGACCACGAGTTGCACATACGTGAAACTCGCAACAAGTAACTACATCATGCCATCCATAGCATGAAGGCTGTTAAGCTTTTACAGCTATGGGGAACACCCCTAAACACAACTTTGTATCTGTTTCTTTTTCCAAAAATGTAATATAATAAAGGTTAGTTAGGAGGTCAATTATGTCCTACTCAAGTGTGGAAAAAGAGATTAAAACACTTCCCCGAGCAGCTTTAAGTGAGGTTATTGATTTTATTCACTTGGTAAAACTGAAATTTCCGGAGGACGATGCCGCTTCTACGCGAAAATCAATGTATGGAATTTGGAAAGATGATCATTTTTACATGTCCTCCGATTTTGATGAGCCGCTTGAAGACTTTGCGGAGTACATGTAATGAAATATCTGCTTGATACTCATACGATTCTTTGGTATTTATTCGGAGATTCCCGTTTGTCACAAAGTGCAAGAAAAATAATTGAGTCACATATTTGCTTTTACAGTTATGCTTCATTTTGGGAAATCTCTATAAAGCAAAGCAAAAAGAAACTTGAGTTTGAGCACACCGTTTTTGAAATAGATGAAATGTGCAGAACGGCGGGATTTAGAAAACTTCCGATTACGCTTGACGATTTTAATAAAGTTAAGAATTTACCGTTTCACGAAAATATAAAACACAATGACCCGTTTGACAGAATTCTAATTGCACAAGCAATCGAAAATGACTTAACTATTGTAACAACCGATGCAAACATTTCGCTTTATGATGTAAAAACTATTTGGTAGACCAACGGAAAACTCTGACAGGTACTTCAAATTGGCGAAAATATGACTAAAAAGACAGTAAAAGGTTCCGAAGCTTTTTTGAGGAGGGAGAGGGAGAAAGCGAAAGGGCTTGGAAGTATAGACTGAATATGATTCAAACGAATTGGAGCCGGCACACAGGGCAACACATACACGGCACAGGTGAACACCTCCTACTACCACTCAGACCACTTAGGAAGCGCACAACCTATAACCGACAATGAGGGACGGGAGTATGAAAGGATAGAATACACACCGTACGGGGGAATACCGGATAGAAAAGCGCTCTCCTGAAACCCGGACTGTACTACTATGGTGCCCGCTACCCCGACCTTATGTGGGCGGACACTCCGTACCGCTTGGAACAATTGCTTTCGCACGCCTTTTTTGTTATATTTAAGGCATGAGTATTATATTCGGCTTTATTGCGATTATTGCCCGTGCGGTTTCTTTGTATTCGCTGCTGTGCATTGCACGCGTATTTTTTACGTGGCTTCCCGATTTGAATTACAGCCCGTTCGGAAAGCTCCTTGCCCGCATATGCGATCCGTGGCTGAATCTTTTTCGCAGCTTTAATCCTTTTAAAAATTCGCCTCTGGATATTTCGCCGATGATAGCAGTGGGCGCCCTTATGATGATTTCTTCAATCCTCAAGCAGATGATTTTTCGGCGCAGCTTTTCCGTTTTTGCAATTTTATCGGCGGCAATCAGCGTGATTTGGTCTATTTGCTCTTCAATTTTAACTTTTTTTAACCTTTTACTTGCAATACGTTTAGTCGCCGAACTTTTAGGGCGCACACAAAGTTCAATTTGGTACACCATCGACAGGGTTTTAAACCCGGTACTCTATAAAGTGTGTACGTTTTTTCTCGGCAACCGTTTTGTGCGCCCCAAAACGGCAATGATTATCACGCTGGCCTGTTCGATAGTAATTCAACTGGTTGCCGGAACCCTCATATACCGCTTTACCTGATTTTATGTAGTTCTATGAAAGTCAAAGAAATGGAGATACCATTAACGCATATCTCCGGCGTCGGGCCTGCCCTCGCGAATGTTTTTTCGCGGCTGAATGTTTTTACCGTTGCGGATTTGCTGACGTATTATCCGCGCGACTGGGAAGACCGTACGCACAGACGTTCCCTCGCCGAACATGCGCAGGGAAAAGTGCACACGGCGGCCGCGGTTGTCGGGCACGAATGGTTCGGATTCGGGCAGATGAAAACGCTGAAAATCATTATAAGCGACGGCACTGAGCGGGGGGCGCTGGTATGTTTTAACCGTCCGTTTTTGCAAAAAACACTTCCGGCGGGGGCGGTTATAAGCGTAAGCGGTTCTTTTTCCCGGCGGCGAGGTGAAATTCAATCTTCGGCTTTTGAAGCGGTATGCCTTGCAAAAGAAGGCTTTCTTGCCGAGTGGCAAAATGCCGTATTGCCGGATTCAAAAGTCTTTGCCGTCTATCCGCTGACGGCGGGCCTAACGCAAACGCAGGTAAGAAAAACCGTGCAAAAGGCTTTGAATGAGTATGCCAAAGGTATTGAAGACGAAATACCGCAAGAGGTGCTGCACAAGTACGATTTGTTTCCCAAACAAAAAGCTGTGTTTGCAATGCATAAACCGGAGAATGTATCGGAGGCGTTACGTGCGCGCGAAACACTCATATTTGAAGAACTGTATCTGTTTCAAAAAAGCCTTATTGCGCGATCGGCACAGCGTAAAAACGGCGTGCGTATGCCCGCAGCCAAAGATGTCCGCACGCAGGAAGAACTGGTTCCGCTTTTGTCGCCGCGTCAAAAAGCGCTTGTATCGCGCTTACACTTTACGTTGACACAGGATCAGTGTGCGGCGGTTGCACACATAAATGCGGATATAGATGCCGGCTTTGCGGAGTGCGGAAAAAACGGCACGGTACAAGGCGGCGTTCAGCCCTTTTACATGGCGCGTCTATTGCAGGGGGATGTCGGTTCGGGTAAAACACTGGTCGCTTTTTTTGCCGCCTTGCGTACTATCGATTGGGGCGCGCAGTGTGCTCTATTGGCGCCGACGGAAATCCTTGCGCGCCAACATGCGGAAAACGCCGCCCGTCTTATGGAACCGCTTGTTGCCGGCGGAACGGGGGTGCGCATCGCCTTTTTAACGGGAAACATTAAAAATGCGGGCCGCATTCCGCTTTTAAAAGCGCTGCAAAACGGCGAAATCGACATCGTTATCGGAACTCACGCTCTTTTTTCAAAAAACGTACAGTACTACAATCTGCGTCTTGTAGTCATCGACGAACAGCACCGCTTCGGCGTTGTGCAGCGCAGCACCATTATCGATAAAGGGCGCACATCGGTCGTAAATCGAAACTCGGAGGATACACACAAAACGATTGCTCCTCCCGCCCTTTTGATGATGAGCGCAACCCCCATACCGCAAACGCTCGCGCACACGGTATACGGCGATTTGGATATTACCACCGTAAAAACGCTGCCCGGCGGCAGAAAACCCGTGCGCACGTATTTGACCAAACAGGGGAATGAACGGCGCGTGTACGAGGCGGTACGCGAAGAATTGAAAAAAGGCCGTCAAGCGTATTTTGTGTATCCGCGCATAGAGGACGACGAAGCGGGCGGCGATGCCCCGGCTGCCGTTGACAAAGATAAAGGCGCGGTAACTTTAAAATCGGCGGAGCGTATGTACGCTTTTTTGGCACAAAAAGTGTACCCCGAATTTGAATGTGCCCTCATTCACTCAAAGGTTGATGAAGCCGAACAAGCCGGCATACTGCACCGTTTTTCGGCAGGCGAGATTCACGTGCTGGTTGCAACAAGCGTTGTGGAAGTGGGCGTAGATGTGCCCAATGCGAGCGCAATGGTTATAGAACATGCCGAACGGGTCGGGGTGGCGGCGCTTCATCAATTACGCGGCCGTATCGGGCGCGGCAGTGCGCAGTCCTTTTGCTTTTTGGTATACAGTCCCCATTTGAGCGAAACGGGAAAAGAGCGGCTTAAAGTTATGCGCGAATCGGCCGACGGCTTTTTTATTGCTGAAGAAGATTTGCGCCTGCGCGGCCCGGGTGAAGCCGCGGGCATTCAGCAATCGGGATATTTTACGCTCGGCATAGCCGACCCTCTGCGCGACAAAGACCTTTTGAAAACCGCCCGCGACGAAGCTATGCGCAGCTTTGCCGCGGATAATCCCGATTTTCAGCCCATTTCCTTGCCATAATAATCCAAAATCAATTCCACTTCGCCGTGTGTCAACCCCAAACTGGAAGCGATTTGCCCCACCTTCCATCCTTGTCGCGCAAGTTTTACGACATTTTCACGTACACCGGTCGGCGGCGCGCCGTCCGTTTTCTTTTTCGGCTTGTTCTCGCCTTTAATTAAAGCGCCCAGTAAATTCACTTGTTCCATCGCTTCTTTTTTCATTTCGTCCAAACGCGTTTCGGTTTTGCTTATCCATTCACAGGCTTTATCGACTTTTTCAATATGGCGGTCGGCTTCAGCTAAAACGCTGTCCAAATTTCCCAACTTATCGACAAGCATTCCGATGTGTTCGGATTTTTCGGCAAGCGTATTCAAATCGCCGCGAAGCACGTCTATCGTATCCGGCATATCGATCGTCTGATGAGAACAGTCGTTTAATCGCGTTTCGAGCTTGCGCAAATCTTCGGAAGTGCGTTCGACCCCTTCAATCGTTTGATCGAGTATCGTATTTTTCTTTTCAAGCCGCTCGTACCGCACCGAAATCTCTCCGAGTGTTTGCTGAAAGCGGTGTACTTCGTTTTGCAATATCTGCAAATCATCCCCGGCGCTTTTCAGTTCGAGAATCTTTTCGTCCATTGAAGATGCCAAATCGGTAATTTCGCGGAAACTTGTTTCCAGCATATCTATCCGTTCTTTATCGCTAGTAAACTGCCGCAGCTTTTCGGACATATCTTCGTCGATTTTACACATCTGCCGGAATTTTTCTTCAATGTCCTCGGATATTTGCGTAAAACCGTCAAAGCGCGCCATTTGGGTACGCAGCTCGTCCATCTGCTCTTCCAAATGTTCTTTCATCTCAAAAGCTTTTTCAACAAGCTGCACTTGCTCTAAAAATTGCTGAAGCTGCCGCTCGTTCGCTTCTATATTCATTCTGAGCTTATCCGCTTCATTTTGAATTTCGGCAAAGGCGCGGTCATGCAAGCCCTCGGTTTCTTTTTGCGCTTCCTGCACCATGGTTTTTAAAAGGTACAGCCGCTGTTCCACGTCCGCATTTTCGTCGCGCAACCGGCGGCGGGTATCGTCGAGCATCGTTTCATACGTTTTTTTAAACTCTTCGACCATTTCTTCGGTACGTCTTTCATAATCATCAAACGCTTTTTGACGCTGCTCTTTTAGCCCCTCCAATTCGGTAAAAATCTTGTTGCGTTCATCCTTTGTCATATTTACAAAGCGGTCGACATCGGCGGAAAAAATGCGCTGCACTTGGTCTATCCGCTCGTTCGACATATTTTGCAGCGTTTCAAGTTTTTCGCCGTAGCGCAATTCAAGACCGCGCCGTTCGTCTTCAAAATGCCGAGAAACGCTTTCCAGCCGTCCGTCAAAACCTTCTTTCCACTCTTCAAGCGAAGCGTTGAGGGTCGCGCCGCATTCGTTTAAATCTTTGAAAAAATCGTCTTCAAAAACTTTCAGTTTTGCCGACACATTATCATAGGCGCGGTTTTTCAGTTCGTTTATCTCTCTGTCCAAATTACCGATGATGGACTTCATGTTGTCATAGGACGAATTGATCGAATTTTCAAAGTTGCTTTGCGCCGCGCTGCGATCGTTTTTAAAAGAATCGAATTCATTTAAAACGCGCTGTTCGGCATCGTTCATAAGGCGGCGGAAATTTACGTCCAGATTTTCTATATTGACGCTCAGGTTTTCCAGTTTTTCCAACCGGTACTCCAAATCTTTTTTTGTTTCGGCCGCTCTGCCGAGTATATCCTGATGCATAGAATTGAACATATTACTCATTTCAAAAACGCGGTTATGCATCGTTTCCTGAAGTGCGGCCGTTTTGCTTTCGAAATCTTTTTGAGTACCTTCAACTTTACCGAGCATACTTTCGCGCGCCGAATCGAACAAACCGTTCATTTCCGAAACGGAGCCGGCCACCATATCCCGTAAGGCGGACGCTTTGTCTTCAAAGTCTTTTTGAGCACTTTCGACTTTACCGAGCACATTTTCGTGTGCCGAATCGAACAAGCTGCCCATTTCGGAAACGCGCTCGCGCACCGCTTCCTGCAAGGCGGCGGTTTTATCTTCAAAATCTTTTTGAGTGCTTGCAACCTTCTCCAGTGCATCGCCGTGCGCGGAATCGAGCAGCACACCTATTTCCGACGTGCGGCTTTGTATTGAACCTTCGAGTTCCGCCGTTCTTTCTTCAAATTTTTGGCGCAAATCGCCGATCGTTTTTTCAAACTCGTCGGCAAGCACCACGGAATCCGAATGCAAGTGTTTTTGAAGGCGGTCGAGCACATCCAAACTTTCTTGCTGGCGCTTGTTTACGGTTTCATCCATATGCTGAATCAACTGTTCCGCGCGTTCGAAATTCGTATTCAATTCATCGATACTTTCTTTTTGGCGAAGCATTTCGGCGCGGTTTTTTTCCGCCAGCTGCGTAATCTCCGCAGACAGTACTGCACGCTGATTTTCGATTGCCGCGCTCAACTCTTCGCCTTTGCGGTTCAATTCCGAAAATGCGGAAGAAGATAAAGACGCCAATGCCGCATCCAGTTTTTCGTTTTGTTCATTTACGCTTTCACGGACACGTGCATCCTGGCGTTCGATTGCCGAACGGATTTTTTCTTCCTGTCCCATGCCAATCATATCCAGCAAACGTTTTGTTTCGAAAAGAGAAGCGTCAAGCTCTTCCTGCCTTGCAGCAAGTTCCCCTTCGAGCCGCTCGATAAAACCGTCGAGAATACCGTATGCCTTTTCGCTTATTTTTCCGATAGCGGCTTGTATTTTTTCGGCCTGTCCGTTATCGGCTTCCGCCAAAATTCTGTCGGTTTCGCCCGTAATTTTGCCGACACGCTCCTGCTGCGCTTTCAATTCAGCAAATACGTGTTCTCTTTGCGAATTTACCGCTTGAGACAATTCTTCGCGCAGATTGTTTAAAGTTTTACGTACCGCTTCTCCGTGCGCGTCTATAGTATCTTTCACGTATGCATTTTGCTGGTCGATTGCCGAACGAAGTTTTTCGGCTTGTCCGCTTTCGGCCTCGGCTAAAATCCTATCCGTCTTTTCGGTCAATTCGGCAATATGACGCTGTTGTGTATCCAAATTCGCGGCAAGCTTCTCTTTTTGGCCCTGTATTTCCGCCGACAACTGCGTAATCCGCTCTTTTTGCGCTTCCATTGCCGCCGATAATTCTTCCTGTAACACGCGTAATTTTTCCTGCGAATTCTCGCGGAAAGACGAACACAGTTCAGTAGCTTCGCCTGTTAAACCGTCTATGGTTTTATGCAGGGTTTCGCTGTGCGTATCCATAGCGCTTTTTACGTATTCATCCTGCTGCCGTATTGCCGCACGAACCTTTTCTTCCTGTCCCGTACCGATTATATCCAGCAAACTCCTCGTTTCCGAGAGGAAGGTGTTAACTTCTTCCTGTTTACGAGCAAATTCTTCTTCAACCTGCGCGGTAAACGCGTCCAAAGTGTTTTGGGTTTTTTCGTTTATCTGTACAAATGCGGCTTTTATTTTTTCCGTCTGCCCGTTATCGGCTTCGGCTAAAACTCTGTCCGTTTCATCAATGATTTTATCGACCTTCTCGCGCTGTTCGCTTAATTCGCCCAGTACCTGATCTTTTTGTGTACCGATTGCCGCCGTCAACTCGGCTTGCACACTGCCGAGCGTTTCGCGTACCGCACGGCTTTGCTCATCCACGGCGTTCCTTACGTATTCATCTTGACGTTCGATAGCTGCGCGGATCTTTTCGGCTTGCCCGTTGTCGGCTTCGGCTAAAATCCTATCCGTTTCGTCGATAATTTTCTCGACTTTTTCGCGCTGTTCGCTCAATTCGCCCAGCACTTGCTCTTTTTGCGTACCGA
>CAUTRX010000018.1:0-8491 GCA_963540775.1 uncultured Treponema sp.
TATATCGTCGTAATGGTTCGAGCACACGCGAAGGTACGCGATAATGTCTTTTATTTCTTTACGCTGATAAAAACTTGTTCCGCCGCTTACGGTGTACGGAATATCGGCGGCCAAAAACGCTTCTTCCAGAGCGCGGCTTTGGGTATTCGCCCGCATTAATACGCCGAAGTCGCCGTACTTGCGTCCTTCGCCCGCCCGCAGTCCCTGTATGCTTTCGGCGATAAAGTCGGCTTCGGCCGTTTCGTTTTCCGGCACGTAAATTTCTATCGGTTTTCCGCTGCCGTTACCCGACCACAATTCCTTGTCTTTGCGGTTCGTATTGTGCGAAATAACACCGTTTGCCGCAGCTAAAATCGTTTCGGTTGAGCGGTAGTTTTGTTCGAGCCGTATTTCGCACACGCCGGGAAAATCTTTTTCAAACATGCGGATATTTTCGTAATTGGCGCCCCTCCAGCTGTAAATGGACTGATCGTCGTCTCCGACTACCGCGACGTTTTTATCCGCAATCAGACGCATAAGATTGTACTGTTGGAACGAAGTATCCTGAAACTCGTCTACCATAATGTATTTATAGCGCCGGCAGTAGCGTTCCAGCACATCGGGATATTCTTGAAAAAGTTTTATCGGCAGTACGATTAAATCGTCAAAATCGACCGCGTTGTACAGCTTGAGACCTTTTTGATATTCTTCGTACAAGGGACGGTACATGTCGTTTGCGCTTTGCCACGTATAGCGGCCGGTTTTTATGTTTGAAAACAGATTGCCGATTTTATACGCGTCAAAAGCGTCTGCGGAAAATCCGAGTTCGCGTCCCGTTTCTTTTATAAGCTGTACTTTGTCCGTTTCGTCGTAGATGGAAAAATTGTCGCGCCAGCCCAAATTACTTATGTCGTTGCGTAGAATCCGCACGCCGAACGCATGGAAGGTCGAGACGGTAAGATTTTGCAGTTTTTTTCCCGTGCGTTCTTTTATGCGCTCCGACATTTCTTTTGCCGCTTTATTCGTAAAGGTAAGCGCAAGTATTTGACTTTGGGGAATCCCCTGTTCGAGCATCCATGCAATGCGGTAGGTTATCACACGGGTTTTACCGCTTCCCGCTCCGGCGATAATCAACAAGGCGCCGTCGGTCGTTTGTACGGCTTGCAGTTGTTCTTTATTCAATTCCCGCTGTAATTCATCCAAATGCATTGCGCCATTGTACGAAAAAAAGACGCGGACTGCAATATTATCTTAATCTTATGAACCGAATTTTCCGATAAATAATATGAGGTTTTTTCGCTCTGTATCAAAAAAATACGGCAAAAACATCTTCAAGTACTTGACTGTAACGGAGTTAGCGTAGAAAATACTATGATAGAGGTAACACGTTTGGATGGGAATCCGTATTGGATAAATCCTCATCACATTGAGTACATGGAAAAAAATCCCGATTTAACGCTGGTTATGCTTTCGGGTAAAAGGCTCGTTGTGCGCAATACAGCGGAGGAAATAAATGACAAGATCGTTTCATACCGCCGGCTTATCGGGGCATTTAAAAACGAATTATAACGGGAGGAATTGATGGATATAGCAAGTATTATCGGTATTGCGGGCGGTTTGGCATCCCTCGTATTTTCCGTATTTTCTTCAGGCAGCGGTTTAGGCAGTATTTGGGACCTTGCTTCTCTTATATTCGTTATTGTCGGTTCGTTTTTCGCCATGTTCCTCAGTTTCCCGATGGCACGGGTTTTGGGCATGTTTAAAATCATGGGGGGGATTTTTAAAGTCCCCGATTTCGGCGGAAAGGCGCTTGTGCAAAACATGGTTGCCCTGTCCGAAAAAGCGCGCCGCGAAGGAATCCTTGCTTTGGAAGAAGGGCTTGAGGATTTGGACGACGAGTTTATGAAATCGGGACTGCGTCTTGTCGTAGACGGTACCGACGGTGCGGTTATCCGTACCATTATGGAAAACGAATTGAACCGCATAGAAGGGCGCCACATGGATTGGAATGCCATGATCGTTCACTGGGCGGGTTTGGGGCCGTCATACGGAATGATGGGTACCGTTATCGGTCTTATCGGTATGTTGGGAAAGCTCGAAGATAAAAGCTCTATCGGTCCCAATATGGCTGTTGCTCTGGTTACCACTTTGTACGGTTCTCTTTTGGCGAACATGTTTTTGGCGCCTATTTCGGCAAAACTTGCGCACCAAAACAATTTGGAACTGCAAACAAAAGAAATGGTTATAGAAGGCGTGCTTTCGATACAGGCAGGAGATAACCCGCGTATTTTGGCGATGAAACTGCTCACGTATCTTGATCCGCAAACAAGAAAAGCGCTTGAAGCGGACGTGCTCAAGGATTAAAGGGTGTAAGCATGGCAAAGGAAAAGAAGGAACCGCCCAAACCGTCGAAAGCATGGCTGGAAACATACGGCGACATGATTACGCTTATGTTGTGCTTTTTCGTTATGCTTTTTAATCCGAGCGAAGTGGACGAAGTACAGTTGGGGCAGCTTAATATCGCTTTGCAAGGCGATCCGGCTTCAGGCGGTCAGTCTTTAGCTGCCGGACGGCTTGCCGATTTGGGAAACACGGTTACGTCTTTGCCTGCGCTGGAAAAAGGAAAAGTACTCGGGCTTGCGGTAAAAAAAGCGGTCAGTCTTTTTGCACCCGAAATACATTCAAACAGGATACAGGTTACCGCCGATGAGCGCGGTCTTGTAATAACTTTGGCGTCCGACTTCTTTTTTAGAGAAAGCAGCGCCGAACTGCTGGTTGACGAAACACGCGATACGCTGTTGAAGTTGGCGCAGTTTTTAAATTTGAGCGATCTGAAAGACCGTAAATTCAGAATAGAAGGTCATACCGATGCAGGTGTGCCCGATCCGGCTTTATGGCCGAGCAATTGGGAATTGTCGGCGGCGCGCGCAATAAACGTGCTGCACTATTTGTCCGACTTCGGTGCGGATGAACGGCGTTTTTCCGTTACCGGTTTCGGTAATACGCAGCCGAAATTCGCCGAAGACATGCCCGAAGGCAGGGCGCATAACCGGCGGGTTGACATAATAATTCTGGACGAAGGTCATTTTTAATGATACTATTGTAAGCGAGGTTAAACTGTTATGGCAGATGACGATTTGAATTTTGAAGACGGTGAAGGCGGCGGCGGTGCGCCCGCTCCGGCTAAAGGCTCGAAAATAGGCGGAATAGTGCCGGTTATCTTAAAATGGGCGGCGATTGCGGTCGGTGCCATCATTCTTATAGTAACCGTCGTTATTGTTACCATGTCGATTGTCAATTCGAATTCCCCTTCGACGACAGCCGTTCCCATTTCGCAGGAATATACGCCCAAGCGCGATATATACGAATGGTATCAATCTTTGCCCGATGTGCGCGCGAAGACAACCGACACCATACCTGCAAGTGTGATTGTGAATGTTGTCATCGGCTATAAGGTCGACGATAAGATAGCTTCCAACGAATTGACGGCGCGAAAAATCGAAATTCAGGATTATTTGCGTAAATATTTTTCGAGCAAAAGAATAGCCGATTTGAAGCCGCATAACGAAGACATGTTGAAACTCGAGATAAAAAACGATATAAACGATATATTGACTTCATCTTCGATAAAAGACGTGCGCTTTTTAAAATTTGAGGTCGTGGAGCAATAGGCGTCCGAAAAGGTGTGTAAGGAATGAATGAAGTTCTGTCGCAGGATGAGATTGATCAGCTTCTCATGGCTATCAGTTCCGGTGATACGGAAACCGAAGAGTTTAAACCGGTAAACGATACCCGCAAGATAAAAATATACGACTTTAAGCGTCCCGATAAATTTTCGAAAGAACAGATTCGTACCGTGTCGATTATGCACGAAACGTTTGCGCGTCTGACGACGACGGCTTTATCCGCGCAGCTGCGCAGTATGGCCCATGTTCATGTTGCGTCGGTCGATCAGCTTACCTACGAGGAATTTATCCGTTCAATACCGACGCCGACCACTTTGGCTGTCATCAATATGGATCCCCTCAAAGGGAATGCCATTTTGGAAGTCGACCCGGCCATTACTTTTTCCATAATCGACCGCTTGTTCGGCGGTCAGGGACAGGCGGCAAAGGTGCAGCGCGATTTGACCGACATTGAACAGTCGGTAATGGAAGGCATAATCGTACGTATTTTGGCCAATATGCGCGAGGCATGGACGCAGGTTATCGATCTGCGCCCGCGTTTGGGGCAAATCGAAACGAATCCGCAGTTTGCGCAAATCGTTCCGCCGACGGAAATGGTCGTTTTGGTTACGCTGGAAACGAAAATAGGCGAAGAAGAAGGAATGATGAACTTTTGTATTCCCTATATTACGATTGAGCCGATTATTTCAAAACTGTCGTCGCAGTTTTGGTTTTCGTCCGTGCGCAGAAGTTCAACGACGCAGTATTTGGGTATACTCAAAGAAAAATTATCGACCGTCGATATGGATGTCGTTGCCGAGATAGGTTCAATCGAATTACCTATCCGCGATGTTTTAACTTTAAAAGTCGGCGATATTGTCCGATTATCAAATATAAGGGTAGGGGATCCGCTTACTCTTAATGTCGGCAATAAGCAAAAGTTTTATTGTCAGCCCGGCGTTATAGGCAAAAAAATGGCCGTTCAGGTTATCGGAAAAATAGATCAAAGTGAATCCGATGATTTTGAGGAATTATCGGCAGAAGGAGATGAATCGTATGAGTGATGGTGCCATTTCTCAAGATGAAATTGATGCCCTGTTATCGGGTACAGATATGGGCGGAGGCGGTGCTTCAACCGGCGCTTCTTCTTCATCGTCGATTGATACTGCGGTTTTAACGGGTTTTGTTTCGGAAACCGTAGGAACGTTTTCGAATTCGTTGAAAACAATGACGGGGGCCGAATTTGAAGTACAAAATCCTTCCGTTGAAGTTTTAAACCGCGATGATATTTTAAATCGGCTGCCCGAAATGGTGGCGGCGGTTATGTCGGATTTTTCCGCCGGTTTAACGGGCGACCATTTGTTTTTACTGGCTCCCGAACTGGCAAAAAAAATTACGTCGCTGGTAAATAAAGAAGAAGCGCCCGAATTGGACGAAATGGCTTTATCGGTCGTTTCGGAAGCCATTGCGCAGCAAGTGGGAACCGAAATCACCAATTTGGGGCGCACGGGTAAACTGCCCGGTTTGGCCTCCCGTCCGGCCGAGTCTTTGCACGTGCCCAAGGCGATGGTGCGTTTTCCGCAGGATCCGTTTCCGGTGTGTGCATATCCGGTGACGGTCGACGGCGAAACTTTTACAATATGGGAAGCCTTTTCGACCGAGGCCGCTTCGGGTATTATAGCGGCATTGAGTCCCGATGCTCCGGCCGCTGCTGCCGCAATGCCGGCTGCCGGGGTGAATACAAATAATGCGATGCCGACAATGTCTATGGGCAGCGCTCCTGCAGGAGGTATTATGCCCGGTATGAACAATATACCGAACGTTCAGTCCGTGCAGTATCCCGCTTTACAACAAACGGCGGGTTCGATGGAACAGGGTAATATCGGTCTTATCATGGATGTATACATGGAGATGACCGTAGAACTGGGCCGCACGAAAAAGCAAATCAAGGAAATACTCGGTATGGGCGAAGGAACCATTATCGAGCTTGATAAACTCGCCGGTGAGGCGGTTGATATATTGGTGAATCATAAACCTATTGCAAAAGGCGAGGTCGTCGTTATAGATGAAAACTTCGGTGTACGCGTTACCGAAATTCTCGCTCCGGTTGAAAGGGTCAGCGATTTGCGTTAAAATATCATGGGTGGGGGGAACGTTACGAATATTTCAAAAAAAATACGCATATTACTATGCATTTTTCTCTTTTCGGCGCTCGGCGGTTTTGCAGGAGCGTTGTATGCGCAAGAGCAGACGCCTTTTGCGCAGGATACGGCACAGCGCAGTGAGCCGGCGCCTTCCGTTTCAAAAGATGCGGAAAAAGACTTGCTTATAGCTTCGGGCACTGCAGGCGGCACATCCGAACCGGGCGCTTTGCCGACTACAGGCGCAACAAGTACGCTGTGGCTTTTTATCCGCATGATTCTTGTACTTGCGCTCGTTATCGCCTGTATTTACGCATTGGTGTTTTTCTTAAAAAGAGGTTTAAATCCTGCACAAACGGATAATCCGTTTTTAAAAAAAGCGGTTTCGGTAAATTTGGCGCCCGGAAAATGGGTTCATGTATTAACCATGCCCGGTTATGCATGGCTTGTCGGTGTTTCGGATGCGGGAGTCAATTTAATCGGCGAAATAACGGACAAAGACCTTGTAGACCAGTTGATTTTGGAAGCCGGCAAACTGCCGCAGGAAAAACCGAAAGATTTTGCCGAAATCTTTGCCTCTTTTACGGGTGTGGCAAAGCAAACCGAGCTGATGTTAAAAAAACAGCGGGGCCGCTTTGAAAACGGGGGACGGAATGAATAAAACGCAATTCGGTTCATGTCGGTTTAATTTGCTTCGGCGTAAGCTCGCCGTGCCGGCGTGTCTTTTTGTTTTCGCTTTTTTTGTTCCGCACGTTCTTTCGGCACAAGCGACCGGACAAAACAATAACGCGCAGGGGGCAATACGCAGTACCGCGCAGTTTTCGCAAGGGGTAACCCCCGTGCAAATTCCGACAGTGGATGTGCAAATACGGCGCGCCGAAACCGGACAGGAAGTGTCGTTTTACGTTCAGTTGTTACTTTTGTTGACTATTCTGACGCTTGCACCGAGCATTTTGCTTTTAACTACCTGTTTTTTGCGTTTTTCGATTGTGCTCGATTTTATAAAACGCGCATTGTCGCTTCAGCAAGTGCCGCCGACTTCGGTTTTAAACGGTATAGCGCTGTTTTTAACCCTGTTCGTTATGTGGCCGACTTTTACCAATGTGTATAACAATTCGTTTAAGCCGCTGTCCGACGGAGAGATTCCCCTCGAGCGCGCTTTAAGCGAAGCCGAAGCCCCTTTGCGTATTTTTATGTACAAACAAATGGCGAATAACACCGATTATATTTCGCTTTTTATGTCGATGGGAAAACTCGAAAAACCGGAAACGCTGGCGGACGTTCCCACCTATGCGCTTATTCCCGCCTTTATTTTGCATGAATTGACAATAGCCTTCCGGATAGGCATATTGCTGTATATTCCCTTTATCGTTATCGATATGGTAGTTGCCAGTATCCTTATGTCTATGGGTATGATTATGCTTCCGCCGGTGCAGATTTCCATGCCCTTTAAATTGATTTTATTTATTCTTGTCGACGGCTGGGGACTGCTGACTCAGCAGCTTTTCAATTCGATTATACCTTAAAATCAGGAGGATTGAGTGTCTTTAGGAATGCTTGTAACGCTGCTTCGAGACGGCGTATTTCAGATTTTAATGATGGCCGCCCCGGTATTGGGTTCGGCTTTAATCGTCGGTTTGATTGTAGCGATTTTTCAGGCAACGACATCGATACAGGAACAGACGCTTACCTTTGTTCCCAAACTGATAACGATTTTGGCGGTGTTGGCGCTATTGGGCGGCTGGATGTTTGTTTCCATGCGCCAGTACACACTGAATATATTTGCCATGATAGGCGGAATTACCCGTTGACCCGTTGCGGCCGGAACTGTGTGTTCGGAAAAACGGTAATGCCGCCGGCTGAGGCGGAGAAGATTGACCTATGTTAAACGAAATTGTTGCCAAAGCGCCGCTTTTTTTGCTTGTTGCCGCGCGCTGTGCCGCTTTATTTTTAACTCTGCCCCTGATGGCTTCCCGTGCGGTACCCCGGCGTGCCCGCGCCGCTTTAATCGGCTATTCCGCCTTTTTGGTGTTGCCGTTCGCTTATGCCGACGGGTGGAATGTGGCGCCGTACAGCTTGGATTACGTGTTTATTTTAATCGGCGAAACAATGCTCGGCGTTATAAGCGGTTTTTACATTTCCATGCTGTTTGCCGCGTTCAGCTCCGCAGGACAGTTTTTTACCTACCAAATGGGATTCGGCGCCTCAGAAGTATATGACGCTTTGTCGCAAATAGAAAACCCGCTGATGGGACAATATTTGAACCTCATTGCGCTTATTTTGTTTTTGCAAACCGGCGGTTTTCAAAAGCTTTTTTTAACCGGCATTTTAAACAGTTTTCAAAGTTTAAACGCTTTTACCCTGCTTGCGCACCGCGAAGATTTTTTGAACTTTTTATTGCGCGGCCTTTCAAAACTGTTTTTTAACGCGATGGTTATCGCTTTGCCGATGGTCGGTACTTTGTTTTTAATCGCCGTTTCGATGGGAATTCTTTCCAAAGCCGCTCCTCAAATGAACCTTTTGTCCGAAGGTTTGCCTATCACGATTTTGGTTGCGTTTTTTTTGCTCACCGTACTGCTTCCGTACATGGCGGATTTTTTTATACGGTTGTTCGACGCCGCATTTTTAAATTTGGAACGTTTGTTCGCAAATACGGGGCAAAGCATATGAGCTGCGATGTGTACCGAATCGATTTACAGTGGTTTG
>CAUTRX010000019.1:0-8480 GCA_963540775.1 uncultured Treponema sp.
CCCGACCCATACTTTTGGAATATGAAGTGCTGGAGCAGGGATTTAACGGAATTGCCGGCTTAATGAAAAAACCTTGGCGTATACGCGCCTATGAAAGCGCCGTAGCTGTACAAAAAGCGGCGAAAAAGAAAAAAGCTAAAGATATTCAGGCGGAAATACAACAGGAAGACAGCGAACCTAAGGATGTAAACGGACTTTTTTACGTAAGATATTTCGGTTCGGAAATATATTTAAAAGTTACACTACCGGTCGGAGAGGGGATGCCGGTTGCTTTGGAAGATGTTATGTTGCGCGTACGCCGTTCGGATACGCTTTCGCTCAACGAAGATATTATTAAAGAAAAAGTTGCATCGGGTACGAACGGCGAATATGTTGCCGTGGGTACGTATTCACACAATCAGGCCGGAGACGCCTCACTTTATGTGGATGTGGATTCGGACGAGATGAAAGCTTCGATAGTCGCGTCGGCTCCCGCTATCGGAGGTGCGGAGATTTCTGCAGAACGCATAACCAGAATGCTGGATGCTCAGCGTATTGTCGTCGGCATAAATAAAGAATATATCGATACTTTTGTGGACAATCCGGTGTACGGCGTACCCTATGTTGTTGCCGAGGGGAAAGCGGCGGTAGACGGAAAAGACGCATATATCGCTTACAATTTTGAAACCGATACGTCAAAGCTGCATATAAAAGAAAGCGAGTCGGGACAAGTCGATTTTAAAGAATTGAACCTTATTCAAAACGTTACCGCAGGGCAGGAACTTGCCAAAAAGATTCCGGCCGAGAGAGGGCAGGGCGGAAAAACCCTGTTCGGCCGCTATTTAGAAGCAAAAAACGGTAAGGATATAAACATTCCTCTGGGAAAAAATGTCGTGCTGGATCCCGACGGACATACCATACGGGCGGAAGTGGACGGTCAGGTGCTGCTTGTAAACGGTAAAATCACGGTTGAGCCGGTAATGGAATTTGCCGCCATAGATATAAAAACCGGCAACATTACCTTTTTGGGTACGGTTATCGTTAAAGGCAACGTCGAAGACGGATTCGCTGTTCACGCTTCGGGTAATATAGAAGTACACGGTAGTGTCGGAAGCTGCCGCCTCGAGTCCGATAACGGCGATATTGTTGTTTCACAAGGAATTATGGGAAAAGACAAAGGATTTGTCAAAGCGGGCAAAGCCGTATGGGCGAAATTCATACAAAACTGTACGGTCGAATCCGAAGAGTTTGTTATCGTACAGGACGGTATTATCAATTCAACCGTTACGGCAAATAAAAAAGTTTTGGTACAGGGAAAACGCGCCACTATTATCGGCGGCCATGTTTTTGCTACCGAAGAAATACACGCAAAAAATGTGGGAACCAGTGCCGGCGGAAGCGAAACCATTCTCGAAGTCGGTTTCGATCCGAGAGCGAAAAAGCGCCTTGACGAATTGATAAACAAACAGGATATGCTGGCCAGAGAGCTTGATGAAGTTGAGTTGAATATTCAAACACTGGAAAATCAAAAAAAGGTACGCAAAACGCTTCCCTACGAAAAAGAAGAAAACTTAAATACGTTACTTATCCGTCAAAATGCTATAAAAACCGAAACCGAGGGAATGACAAAAGAAATACAGGAATTGCAAACGCATTTACGCGAACTGAAAGTGGTGGGAAAAGTTTCGGTTTCGGGAAAAGTGTATCCCGGTGTAAAAGTTCTTATACGCGACGTAAAAGAAGAAGTGCGCAATGAATCGAAAGCGGTAACCTTTTTTTACGAAAACGGCTTTGTCCGCTACGGTAAATACGAACCGCTTTCGGATGCGGATGCAAAACGGAGTCCCGATGGCTATTCAACCAATTGATTTACAAACGCTTTATTCTCAATTGGGGACGGTGTCTAAAACCGTCGTTCATCAACAGCAGGGGGCACAGCTTCAAAATGCCATTCAGCAAGAGGAGTTGAGTAAGCAGTTGCTGGAAAAACGCAAGGCGGTAGAAGCCGCTTCCGCGGAAGAGGGCGGACCGATCGCGGTAAGGGACAGAAAAGAAAACGCATCTGCAGACGGAGAGCAAAAGAGAAAAAAAGAGCATACGGAAGAGCAAGCGCAGAGTGAAGAAAAAAAGGTTGAAGTTATAACGGATCCGCGCTTGGGGCGCCATATCGATGTTTCCGGGTAGATTATGGTCGAAGCCGTGCTGTTGATTTTTATAAGCCTTATTAATATTGCCTTGTGGATTGTTTTTTCATTCCGATTTAAAAAGCGTTTTTCGCCCGAAATAATGCTTGCGGATATAAAAAGAGAAGTGGATAAACTCCTTATTGAAATAAATCGTACGGTCGACCGCGATATAACGCTCGTTGAAAGCTGCTTGAGCGATTTAAGAGTGCTTACCGAAAGCGCCGATGCCCGTCTGAGACTCTTGAAAAAAAAAAAACGCGACCGCGAGCGTGAGCAGCGGGTTTTAAAAAAATTGGCGGAAACAAAACCGCCTGTGCAAAAATATCAGGCGCCGCCTTCTTCTTCGCGTTCCGTTGCACCGGATACATCTTCGGCGGTTGAAAAGTATAAAACCATGCAAAGCGATGCCGACGAAAGCGGCGTGCAGCTTTCAATCGATTTTGATGCATACCGCAATACCGAAGAGCCTGAAATTACGGCACCTGCGCCGGAAGAGCCTCCCGTAAAAGATAAGGTAATAAAATTGTATTTTCAAGGTCTTTCCGTTGATCTTATTTGCAAACAGCTTAATCTTTCCGTAAGCGAAGCGCAGTTTATTATCGATACGTTTGCAGGCTAGAGATTTCCCCTTTTTCCTTTTTATCCGGCAAGAACCCGGCTAGACCCGCTTGACACAAAGCTTTCAAATATGTATTATATAGAGCGTTATGCCGCTGTAGCTCAGTCGGTAGAGCAATGGACTGAAAATCCATGTGTCGACAGTTCGATTCTGTCCGGCGGCATAGTAAGCAGGTGTTATGCCTGCTTTTTTTTGGTATATGCGGTTGCTGTGTGCAAACGTCAACTGCGCTTTTTGTAACGTTCCCGGAATTATGAATTGGCTGATATTTACCGATAAAAAAACTCACATGCATACGGAAATGCTTTGTGCCTTTTTCGATTCCAAAAAAACGGCATATTCGCTTGTAAATGCCGAAGAACACGATTTTGTTTGTGCGCACGAAAACGGTGCTGCCCATTTTGAAAATCTATACGGCAAAATAACCGAAACAACGCATTGCGTTTATTTCGGTACGGAATGTGTTCCGCAGTCGCCGCTTTTTATGTATGCGGCAGGCTTATTTTCGGGAAAGCGCATTCCCGTCTTTTCGCTGTGCGATGCGCTCTGTGATAAAGCGAAAAGCGCTGTCGATCGTTTGTATCCCGATTTTACCGCATCTTTTTCGGATGTGAATGCCCTCATTGAATATCTTAAAAAGAATTTTCCCATATACGTTAAAGCTGAAGTACAGGAAAAAGTACGTAAAAAACTGTTCAAATCGGGCATTCCGCTTACGCCCGATTCTTTTTCCGCATATATTGCGCGAGGTGACGCAAGCACTGCCAGATTGTTTTTTCGGGCGGGAATGGATGTCAATGTGCGTGATGCGGCGGGGACGCCCATGCTTTCCGTAGCGGTACGTGCCGCCAAAATGCCGCTGGTGGCCTGGCTTCTCAAGCAGGGGGCGGATATAAACGCCGTTTCCGAAGACCGCGGGTATACCGCACTTATGGATGCGGTGTGGAAAGACAATTACGAAATTGCCGAAGCGCTGGTTAAAGCCGGTGCCGACATAAATACGGTTGCCAAAGACGGTCAGCCGCTTATGGTACTTGCAGCCGGTATTTGCAATGTGGAAATGTGCCGCCTCCTTTTTGAAAACGGCGGCGACGTCTTTTTAAAAGACCGCATGGGGTTATCCGCTTCCGATTATGCAAAAGTGTTTAAAAAGCAGCCGCTTATCGATTTGTTTAGCTCCGGCGGCGTATGAAAACAATAGTATGTACCGGCGGCGGAACAGGCGGACATATATACCCGGGTTTGGCGGTCGCCGACGAACTTAAAAAGCGCTCGGACGTGCGTATTGTGTGGTTCGGTTCTTCCGCCGGACGCGACGGAGAAATGGTCAGGTCGAATGTAAATCAAGACGGGCTGCCTTCCGTTGACGCCTTTGTCGGCATTCCCTCCGGAAAGCTCCGGCGGTATTTTTCGCTGCACAATATTTTCGATATCTTTAAAATTGCCGCGGGTTTTTTTATCTCACTTTTGCATTTGAAGCGCATAAAACCGCTGGCCGTTTTTTCCAAAGGCGGTTTTGTCAGTGTGCCTCCGTGTGCCGCGGCAAAACTGCTCGGTATTCCCGTCTATACCCATGAATGCGATTTTTCGCCCGGTCTTGCCACCCGTTTAAACAGCAAATTTGCGCATCGTATTTTGCTTTCATACGAGGAATCGCGGCGCTTTTTTCCCGAAACAAAACAGGGTGCCCTCGTTGTTACGGGGAATCCCGTGCGCCCCGTTTTTTACACTGCCGATGCGGAAAAGGGACGCAGCTTTTTGGGCTTGGACAAAAAAAACGCGGCGCTTTCGGAAAAACCGATACTGTTGGTGCTCGGCGGTTCAAGCGGTGCCCGCCAAATAAACGATTTGATTTTTGAAAATTTTGAATGGCTGTGCGAACGTTTTATCCTCGTACATCAAACGGGGCGGGGAACCGATTACGAAAAAGCCCGCTCAAGCACATATGCGGCGGCGATTGCAAACAAAAACTATATACCCTACGATTTTATCTATGCCGATATGCCGCACCTTATCGCCGCCTGTGACTTGGTGTTTTCCCGCGCAGGTGCAAACAGTTTGTGGGAATGTGCCGTATGCGCAAAACCCATGCTGCTGCTTCCTCTTTCGGGTACGGGGACGCGCGGCGATCAGGTTGAAAACGCCGCATGGTTTGCAAAGCAAAACGCCGCTTTTGTTTTACAAACCGAAAACGGACAAAACTCCGCCTCCCTGTCCGCCGCTTTAAAATCCGCCCTTGATAAAATGGCTGCTCCCGATTTTCGTACGGCGATGGGGCAAGCGGCCCTCAATTTGACGGGAAGAGAAAAGTCCGCACAAAAAATTGCCGATATTCTATACATGGGAGTATTAGCAAAACATGGTATTTAATTTTCTTGATGTTGTATTTATCGCGCTTATGTTGTTCATTGCCATCCACGGTGCGGTAAACGGCTTTATCAAAGAATTTTTCGGAAAGGCCGCTTTTGTTTTGGGCGTTTTGGCTGCGGTTATGTTTTATGCGCCGTTAATGCCGCACATAAACCGTCATATAGAATCGGTGTTTGTGTCGCAAATCCTTGCATTTTTACTGATATTTGTAGCGGTTTACTTGATTGTCCGGTTGATTCAGCATTTTGTGGGAACTTTTTTTTCGGGAGATATACTGAAGGGCTTGGACAGAGCTTTGGGCTTTTTTTTCGGCGCCGCCGAAGGCCTTTTGCTGATATGTGTCGTCCTCGTTGTCTTATACGCGCAGCCGTGGTTTAAAACGGGAGTGCTTGTAGATAAAAGTTTTTTTCACACTTCTTTGGAAAGCTTTTTGTCCCGGCCGGTGAGGAAAGTGCAGGATTTTATTGCCGCCGCTCCGGTCGGTTTTAAAACCGATTGTGTTTTTTTATTCCGGAGCCGCTATGTTTGAAAATTTGTTATATCAAAACGCTTCCGCCCTTATCGGCTCGGATATTGAAAATGCGGCACTTCCGCAATCGCTTTTGTTTGCAGGCCCCGCGATGTCGGGAAAATTGACTGCCGCTTTGGAAACCGCGCGTATTTTGTCGTGCTCCGCCCCCGATAAGGGAATGTGGCAATGTACGTGTCCGTCTTGTTTAAAACATAAAAGTTTGGTAAGTACCGACGTGCTTTTGGCCGGAAGCCGCGACTGCGCGTTGGAAATATCGGCTGCGGCAAAAACGCTGTGTATCGCCGCCGAAAACAATGCGCCGTACATCGCCGCCGCCCGTTATCTTTTTGTGCGCAGTGTGCGTAAATTAACCGCCCGCTTTAATCAAGTGCTGTGGGAAGGCGATGAAAAAGTTTCCAAAATAGCTGCAATCACTTCATCGATAGATGAGCTTTTGGAAGAATCGGATCCGAGCCGCCCCTTACAGAAAACGGATGTTTTGAAAAAAACGGTTGAAAACCTCGTGGCGCAGTGCATAAAACTCGAATCTGCATATATGTACGATTCGCTTCCCGTGTCGCAGATCCGTAAAGCTGCGGCTTGGGCGCGCTTAAGTGTCCGGCAGGGAAAGCGCGTGCTTATTCTCGAACACGTCGACCGTATGCAAGACAGCGTAAAAAATGCTTTATTAAAAATCCTTGAAGAGCCGCCGGCCGATGCGTTTTTTATTTTAACCGCTGAACACAAAAATGCGGTGCTGCCGACTATTCTTTCGCGCGTTCGCACCTATGCTTTTAACGAGCGCAGTGAAGATCAGCAAAGAGAAGTGGTGCAGCGTATATTTCACGAAGACGGCTTTAATTCCGTCGGCGCTTATTTGAACGGATTTTTGCCCGCCGGTTTGGAAGAAATAGAAAAAGAAGCATTTGCCTTTACCGATGCTTTACAGCACAGCGACGTTCCCGACATAGACGCTATGGTAAAACGTTTGAAGAATTTTGAACCGCGCATTATGCTTTCCTTGTTTTTTAACGGTATTTTGCAGGCGGTTTCGCGGACAAAACTCAAAGCGGGAGCTGCACAGGCACAAAGCTGTGCGTACCGTATGCGCATAGGCGAAGCCGTAAAGCGCTCGCACGAAGACATTCGCGTGTATAATCTGTCTCCCGTTGCCGCTTTGGAAAGTTTGGCGTATGCGTTTTTGGAGGAGGCTTTTTCGGGCAGCATATCCTGAAAAAGACAGGTCATGAGAGGTTTTGTTAAACGGCTGACCGATAAAATTTCAAAGCTGACGCCCGAACAGATTCAAAGACTTTTTGACGTTTTGAACGACGAAGCCGAATTGCTCGATGCGGTATTTGAATCTTTGAGTACCGGACTTATCGTGTGCAATTCGCAATGGCAACCCGTTATGGTCAATAAAACCGCGCGGCGAAGTATTCCGCTGCACATTCAATACGCTTCTTCCGCCTGTGTGTGGGAACATATTGAAGACGAAGGTATTGCGGGATTTTTAAAACGCAGCAGCGGCACGCAAAAAAAAATCATCAGTGAAGAATTTACCCTCGCAAGCCACGGTGCTTCGGCACGCTTTGTACATATATCGGTATTGCCCCTTGTGCGTTCAAAAAAGATTTCCGGCTATATTATTCAAATCGATGACATAACCGAAAAGCGCCGGCGCGAAGTGCTTATGCGCCGCATGGAAAATCTTGCACGTTTGACAAATCTTGCCGCAAGTGTCGCTCACGAAATAAAAAACCCGCTCGGTGCAATCAGTATTCACATTCAACTGATTCAAAAAACGCTTAAAAAAGCACGCAAAAGTGGGGGCATGTTGCCCGACGAAAAATACGCGGAAAAATATTTGGAAACGGTAAACGAAGAAATCGACCGGCTTAATCAAATTATTGTGGATTTTTTGTTTGCCGTGCGTCCCGTGAGCGCCGACTTGCAAAAGGTTGAACCGGTTGCACTTTTGCAGTCTTTTGCCGATTTTGTCAAAGCCGAACTTGAAGAAAAAGGTATCGGCCTTCAAACCGAATTTCCGGCACAGGCGCCGCATATTTTGCTCGATCCGAAATTGCTGCGCCAAGTACTGAATAATTTGGTGCAAAACTCTGTCGCTGCGATGCCCGACGGCGGAGTGTTATGGATGAGCGCGGCGGTAAAAAACGAGCGTTTTTTTCTTACCGTTGCCGATTCGGGGCAGGGTATGGACGAAAAAACCGCCGAGCGCATATTTGAGCCGTATTTTACGACAAAGGTGCAGGGAACCGGATTGGGCTTGACTATGGTCTATAAAATCATTAAAGAATTCGGAGGAGATATTGACGTAAAATCTTTTCCGGGCGAAGGAACGCTTTTTACCATGTCTTTTCCGATACCGCAAAAAGAAAAACGGCTTTTGGAATACAACGGAGAATAAAAAATGCAATATACGATTTTGATTATCGATGATGAAAAAAATATACGTGAAGGTCTCGGTGCCGCTTTGGAACTGGAAGATTACACGGTTGCTTTGGCCGCCGACGGTAAAGCCGGTTTGGAGCGCATTCAAAAAGGTGATATCGATTTGGTTATAACCGATTTGCGGATGCCGCAGGTAAGCGGCGAGCAGGTGCTCGCAAAGGTTACGGCGGAAAATCCCGGCATTCCGGTTATCGTGCTTACCGGACACGGCAGTATAGACAGCGCGGTGGATGCTATGCGTAACGGCGCCTATGATTTTTTAACCAAACCCTTAAACCTCGATCAGTTGATTCTCATCGTAAAACGGGCGCTGCAAGGAAGAGAATTGGCGCTCAAGCATAAA
>CAUTRX010000020.1:0-8435 GCA_963540775.1 uncultured Treponema sp.
GCCCGTCTTTTGTACATCGGCGAAAGGGGCGAGGCGCACACCCTTATCCTCGATAACGGACAAACGGAGGTGTGTCTTGTGTTGCCGAAAAACAGGGTAACGCCGTTTTTATTTTACACGGAGGCTGCCGATACGGAACCGACCGGCTGCATATATCCGTTCAATACGGAGGCAAGCAGGTGCGGCGGCTTTACGGCGTACATTTTATACCGGCTTTTTGTGTTGTCGCAAAACGATAGCGGAACCGTGTATAAACACTTGTCCCGCTTCAACTGGGTAAAACTGAATGAACTGATATGTCGCCGCGAAAACCCGTGGAAACTTGACGACGTCCTTATCACCGAAAAAATTGCGGCTGGAACATTTTCCGCCCGCCACATAAAGGAAAAACGCCGTCACTGACGTTCCGAGTAAGCTCTTGTTTTTTATCGCATCAATCTGTATAGTATAATGTCAGATGAAACAAGTGCGATTTTTTATAACGTGTACAGCTTTTTTTTCTTCGGTGTGCGCTTTTGCGCTCAGCCCGCTTTCTCTTGTCGATTTCCGCGACGCGATGTACCGCGATCCTTTAAATCATACGGTATTGATTGATCTGTACGAAAAAGCGCTTAAAGATATAGAAAGTTCTCTTACGGACTACGATTTGCATGTTGCATCCGCCCGCTGCGATTATTATATGGGGCGAAGTTACAGCTACGCGCAAAACAAAGAAAAGGCCGCCTTCTACTACGACAGCGCGCTGGAAAAAGTGCAAAAGGCGCTGGATATCCGCGAGGGGGCAGAAGCGCTCCTTATGCAGGGAGAAAATATGTCGCAAAATTGCGCCGTAAAACCCGTAGCTTATGCGCTGTCAAACGGATTGAAGATCGGCAAATTGGCAAAACGGGTTATCGACAGCGATCCGAAAAACGGCGCTGCCTTATACCTCTTTTCCGCCGAGCATATCTATGCACCCAGCCCTTTTCACAATTACCGCAAGGGCATAAAGGACATGAAACGCATTCTCGAAACGCCCGAAATACGGCTTGAAAACGACGATGTGTTCAACATAACGAGTGCGATTGCGTATGGCTATTTGCAGCAAAAAAATTATGCGGACGCTTTGTTGTGGATAGAAAAAGCGCTGGAAGTGTATCCGACCAATTTTTTTGCGCTCGATTTGAAAAAAGAAATCGAATTAAAAGAGGCCTCCTTGTGAACGCTTCTTTACTTGTCGTCGCCTGTTGGATTCTTATCGGTTTGGGCGCTTATTTTCTTGGTTTAGCGGTAATCAATGCGTTATGGATGGCAAAGGAAACAAAGCGCGCGCAGGTAACCGACGGCCCGCTTGTGTCGGTCTTAATTCCCGCCCGCGATGAAGAATTTCACATTGAACCTTGTGTCGAATCGCTTATGCACCAAAGCTATACAAACTACGAAGTGCTTGTGCTCGACGACAATTCCACCGACAGAACGCGCGAGCTTTTGGATAAACTGCAGGAAGTGTATTCCGAAAAGCTGCGGGTGTTTTCGGGCAAGCCGCTTCCCCCCGATTGGCGCGGAAAGGTGTTCGCCATGAAACAGTTATGCGCCCATGCGCGGGGAGAATTTTTGCTTTTTACCGATGCGGACACGGTTCATTCTTCCCGTTCGGTTTCGCTTGCCGTTACGAACATGCTGTATCATAAGGTTGATTTTTTATCCGGCTATATTACGCAAAATACAAAAACCTTAGGCGAAAGAGCGACCATTCCGCTACTGTATTTGCTCAGCGGCTTTATTTTGCCGCTGTGGGTGTGTAAATGGGGAAAAGCTCCCGTTTTGGCGGTTGCAATCGGTCAGTATATTTGCGTAAAAAAAGATTCCTTTGCAGCTTGCGGCGGGTTTGATTTGGTAAAAGACCGCACTACTGAAGACGTATCGCTTGCCCGCGCCATGAAAGCACACGGCTATAAAACCGTTTTTTTGGATTTGAAAGATGCGGCCGCCTGCCGTATGTACACGTCGTGGAAAAGCTGCATTAACGGTATCAGCAAAAATATTTTCGACTTTATCGGCAAGCGCAATATTATCCTTGTGCCGGCAATATTGGGTATATTCGTTTTTTTAACGCTTCCGCCATTTTTGGCGCCGATTTTAAGTATATATGCTTTTGCTGCGGGAAAGGGATTGTGTTTTCCGCTTATTGCGTTGTGGATTCACGTATTTTTGGTCGGAGGGACATGGGCGGTTGTGTGTAAAACGCAACATATGAAGCGGCGCCTTGCATTTATATATCCGCTTATGTTTGCGAACTTGTTGTATATTGCCGTAATATCGTGGTACCGCTCCGTTTTCGGTAAGGGCTACGAGTGGAAAGGAAGGATTGTCCACTAATGGCGTATAAAAAAGGCCGTCCGCTCATCGATTCAAGCTTGTGTTTCCGTTTTGCTTCGGCACTGATATTTTATCCCGTATTTATACTTGCCTATTCCGTTTATTATGTGTTGTATCGAAGCAGGATTACCGGCCGCGCCAAATTGAAGGTGTGTAAAAAGGCTGTTTTGGTTTCCAATCATACAACCCTTTTAGACCCCGTTTTGGCGGGAGCGGCCGTCTTTCCGTACCGCACTTTCCATACCATGTTGGAAAGCGTAGTACTCGTTCCCGTTTTAGGAACATTTTGTCGGCTTTTGGGTGGCGTTCCGGTTCCGCCGAGCGTTCGTTCAATGTTTAATTTACCGAAAGAATGTGCAGCGGGTTTGAAATACCGGCGCTTTGTGCATTTTTACCCCGAAGGCGAGTGCTATATATACAATCAAAATGTTTTTCCGTTTCATCCGGGGGCATTTTTAGCCGCTGCCGAACTCGATATTCCCGTAGTGCCTTTGGCAACCGTTTTTGTAAGCAGCGGCGGCAAAACGCCGAAACCGCGCGTGCGCCTATATGTACTCGATGCGGTGCATCCTTCACGCTTTAACTGCAAAAATCCTGCAACCGGCAAAACGGATCTTAAAGCGGTCAGAATCTTTGCCGAGTACGTACGTGAACGCATTCAAAGCGCAATAAACGAACGCGGCGGCACATGCAAATTTTACAAAGGGCACATGCCCCGCGTTGTCGGCGAAGGATCGTAACCGGCACAACCGGAATAAGGGTAAATATCAAAAAAGGTCGCTTGTAACTGCGGCCGCTTTACCGAAAGTCACTTACATTGTTGTGAAAAGCCAACTCAGGGAATCGAACCCTGTACCTGCTCATTACGAATGAGCTGCTCTGCCAAGTGAGCTAAGTTGGCGTATATTTAAGCATGAGGCGCTGTCGGCTTTTTACCGAAACGGCAATACCATAAGTATACTTAATGCATGATTATATCGAAAACCTTTGCGCGGGTCAAGACGGCGCCGAGTTTTCTCCGAACATCGTTGCGTAACGATGCTTCTCGTGTTATAATGCGGAAATAAAAGCGCGCGGCGCTCGTAATCGTACGGGGTTTTGCGAACTTTGCGGTGCACTAAACGGCGGCAGGATTACGGTCGGTAAAAAACGAAAAGTGACGCTATCCGAAAAATCCGATTCTGGGCCGCCGATACGTTTTATACGGAGCCTTTCATGAAAAAATTACTATGCACACTTACCGCGTGTTGTACCCTCCTTGCGGCGCAAGCGGAAATCTCTTTTAACAATCTTGCTTGCTGGGTACAAACCTTTTGGTCGGACGAAAACGGCTTACCGTCAAACAGAATAATGGATATTTTACAGGATTCCACCGGCTATATTTGGCTTGCTTCCTATGACGGTCTTATACGGTTTGACGGAAGCATCTACACCGAATTTACCGCTGAAGAACATAATTTTACCGGCGTCTCCCCGCGCGTATTGTGCGAAGACGCAAACGGAACCCTTTGGATAGGGACAAACTCCAGCGGTTTATACGCCTACAAAAACAAACAATTCCAAACATACGGCCACGAAAGCGGCTTAAAAAACCTGTCCGTTCGCGCAATCAGTTTCGACAAAACAGGCACCATGTGGGTGGGAACGGCGGCCGGCGTGGCGTGCCGAACGCAAGACGGCCGGTTTGAGCAAATACTCGCAGAAGACGGCAGCCCCATAGGAATCGTTTCTTTTATTTTACCCGTTAAAGACGCCGTTTTTGTCGGCTCAAACGAAAAAGGCCTCACCCTTATTCAAAACGATAAGATCGTCAACCCGCCGTATCTAAAAGACATACAAGACTACACCTTTTCGGCCGGGTATGAAGACACCGACGGCACCTTATGGTTCGGTACCCGCGACGGAAAAATCATCAAAGTAAAAGACCAAAAAATAGCGGATATTATATATATCGAAACGCTCAACGGCGCCAGCATAAACCGCTTTTTGCGCAATCTAAGCGGCACCATGTATGTGGCGACCAATAAAGGAATCATCACACTTACATCCCAAAAGCCCGAGTTTTTTTCCGAAGAAAACGGACTGCCCAACAATATCGTGTCCTGCCTGTGCGTCGACTTTGAAGAAAACCTGTGGGTGGGAATGGAGCGCGGCGGCTTGGGAAAATTCAGCAGGGGGCGGTTTATAGACCTTGCAAGCGCCGAATCTTTACCGCCTGCAGCGTCCAATTCCGTATTAAGAGATGCGGACAAAAATATTTGGATAGCAAAAGACGACGGCGCCGTCTGCCTCAAAAGTTCCAAACTTTCAAAAGAACGTTCGGATACAATCGATACGCTTTTGAAAACCGTAGAGGGCAAACGCATTCGGCAAATACGCGAAGAAGAAGACGGCACACTCTATTTTTCAACCTATTCCGAAAACGGACTGCTCATTTTTTCCAAAGACGGCAGCATAAAAAGCATATCGAAAAAAGACGGGCTGACGAGCAATCGGGTACGCTTTTCGTTCCGCAGTTCGGACGGGCTGTTATGGATAGGTACCACATCGGGACCCGCCGTCTATCACAACGGGGTAATCACCAACCTGACAAAGAACGACGGCTTGCCGAACCTGTTTATGCTGTGCATGGCCGAAAGCCGTAAAGGTACACTCTGGTTCGGCACCGACGGCAACGGAGCGGTGGAAGCGCGCGTTTCCTTAAACGACACAGGTACACCCGAAATCACGGTGGAAAACGTTTTTTCAAAAGAAAGCGGCATATGCGGCAATATCATATTCCGCATTATCGAAGATGAGGGTGCCAATATATGGATTTGCACCAGCGAAGGCTTAACCCTCTATAAAGACGGCACCTTTTACAATGCGAGCACCGTTATCGGAGCGCCGAACATGAGCGTGTACAATCTTTTGCACGACAAACGGGACAACATATGGATTGTTACCCCCAAAGAACTGCTTTTGGTCAAAGCCGAAGCGTTTTTACACGCGGTATTGCACTCCCGCCCTGCGCAAAACCTTATCCGCTACAACCGGCTCGACGGCCTTACCGGACAACTGGCCGCAAATGCGTGGGCGCACGTTACAAACAAAAATACCGTGTACATTCCCACCCTAAAAGGTGTTGCCGTGTGCGATCCGTCCTATTACGTTACCAACCGGCACAGCCCCCCGGTCGTTATCGAAAATGTCGTGTTGGACGGACAAAATTTCGACCCGAAAACAGAACGCTTTATCGTAAGCGCACCGACAAAACGCATACTGTTCAGCTTTACCGCCCTCAGCTTTACCGTGCCGGAACGCGTCCGCTTTGAATACAAACTTGACGGCTACGACACCGAATGGAAGTCCTGCGGTACCAGCCGCGAAATCGCTTATACCAACCTTTCGCCGGGAAACTACACCTTCAAAGTGCGGGCGGCAAACAACGACGGTATTATAAATGAAAGCGGAACCTCCGTCACGTTTTATAAACAGCCGTTTTTTTACCAAACAATGTGGTTTTATCTGTTACTGTTTTTGTGCATAGGCGGCTTTGTGGTTTTTTCCGTGCAATTCAGACTCAGGGCACTCAAACGTCACGCCGATGAACTCGATAAAAAAGTAAAAGAAAAAACGATGGAATTGGCCGCCGAAAAAGAAAAAAGCGACAGACTTTTAAAGAACACATTGCCTCTTCCGATTATAGATGAACTGATTAACACCGGCACTGCAAAACCGAAGCTGTATCCCGCCGTCAGCGTGCTGTTTGCCGACTTGGTCGATTTTACAAAATGGTCGAGCACCAACTCCCCCGAAACCGTTATTTCCGAATTGAATAATATATTCACACGTTTTGACGGCATAATGGATACCTTCGGCTGCGAACGTATCAAAACCTTAGGAGACGGCTACATGGCATGCTGCGGGTTGCGCGGCGAAAAAGACCATGCCCGCCGCTTGGTCAGCGCCGCCGTGCGAATGCTCAACGAACTGGACTTAATCAATCGGGAAAATAACAGCCGCTTTCAAGTAAAAATCGGCATCGATTCGGGCGAAATAACCGGCGGTATTGTCGGCGTTCATAAATACGTATTCGACATTTTCGGCGATGTGGTAAACACCGCCTTTAGGCTTGAAGCGGTAACCGCTCCCATGGCCTGTACCGTTTCACAAAAAACGGCAGATCTTATCGGGGGCGCATATTCGCTTTTTAAAAGACCCGCCCGCGATTTAAAAGGAAAGGGCAATGTTACCGGCTATTACATACGCTATAAAAATGCCGACAACAGACAAACCTTTGCCGAACTTAAAACCCTATACGAAAGCCTGATACGGGATTTTAAAGCGTCGCACTTTGACTCCTGCCGTGAAGCGCTCCAGCTGTTCGACAAAACGATTTTGGAGCCGGAAATGGCGCGTACCGTTGCGGTGATAGAAAAACGGCTTGCCGTCCTCCCGTAAAAAGGCGAGACGGTTACAGCGCCACAAAAATAGCGGCGTCCGCCTGCAATGCCGATATGCTTTACGCTTCGGCGCTTTTCAGTTAATATAATACGAAAACTTCTTGCCCGCGTTCCTCGTCAGCCGGCGGCGGAAACGGTGAATGCGAAATATAAATTAAAAGAACACGGAGCGCTCGGTTGTCAGCTGCATTGCCAAAAACGGATAGTGCCCGCCGTTTGTATTTTCGATGTATTCATCGATTACACGAAAACCGACAGCCGAGTACGTTTTAATCGCTCTTTTGTTGAACGCTGCTACGGATAATCTGATTTGACTTCGTTTGCACTGCGCTTCGCCGATTAAAAAATCAATTGCCGACGACACAAATTCTTTTCCCAGCCCTCGTCCCGTTAAATCGGGGCGCAAGCCTAAACCGATATGGAAAAATCCGTCTTTGCGCTCGTATTGGAAAAAGCCCGCCAAGTCCTTATGTGCAAGTGCAGCGTATATACGGTTCCAATTTTCGGGAGAAAGGAATTCGTTTAAATCGTCCTCATCTTCCGTCATATCATAAAAAGAATACGGCCCCCGGTATTTCCAGTCGCAAATACGGAGTGCGTATTCTTTTGTCATTTTTTGATAAACATAGTTCATCAGTGTACATCATCGTGCGCGAAAAGTGCACACGTCAATATGTAGTCAGTCGGACTTACCTTATGCAGTAAGTCGCAGTTACCCTATAGGGTATTGCAGGCTTACCTTATGGGGTATTAGTGCCGTACCTTATAAGGTATTGCCCTCATGCCTTACAGAGTATGTTCCTTATGCCGTAACTGCCAAGGGCTTTTGCATCCGCTCAGTGCGGCTGCCGTTTTTAGGCGTCCGCTTCGTTGATTTGTTCAAAACGGTAGTTTTTTTCACCCTTATCAAAGCTATAGTTATATGATCTTGCTGAATCTACGGTAATTTCCTGTTTGCTGGGGCCGTAGGTGGTCGTAACGGTACGGTAAAAAAATCCGGGACGTGTTGTTGAAAAAGTCGATTCAACAACATGCGTTCCGGCAGCGACATAGAAACCTCTCAAAAGTTTTTCTCTAAAGAACAGCGGATGCTGACCGTCTACACTGATAACGTTCAGTCGGTTCCATATGCTGAACAGCCAACCGAGTATTGAGGTGGGTTCGGCTATATACACTTTTGCCGCATTCGGGTTTTCATTCAACCAGTTTGCAACGCGCTCTTTTTCGGCCTTTGTTTTGAAAAATGCATACACCAGATAGGCGGCCACCGCTATCGGAATAATGATAAAATAATAAAATCGTGCCATTCGAATTCTCCTAGTTGTTGTCTTTAGCTGTTGTCGATGTTTCCACTTTGGTTACGGTATCTTCCGTAATACCTAAATGCCCCAATAGCTCGTTAAAATGGGAGATGCCGATAAGTTCGCAGTCGACGGACACTTCCTGCTCCCCCTGTCTTGTTAAATACAGTGTGCAAGATGTGTCGCTTCCGACCGCAGAGCGTCCGTATGTCGAGGTAACGGTTTCCGCCCTGACAGCCGTCGTCGCAATATCGTACACGTCCGTTTTTTTGCCTCTTTTTACGGTCAATGTTTTTTCATCGACTTCTATTGTAATCATATTATCGATAAT
>CAUTRX010000021.1:0-8100 GCA_963540775.1 uncultured Treponema sp.
AAACGAAAAAGTTCTCGGCTCGGCAGGTCAGCTGTAGAACCGGGTACTTGATTAGAACGAACGTTACAAGGGCCTGTCCGGAAACCGAAGTTTCGGGACAGGCCTTTTGATTTTAAAGACGACGGGCAGCTTAAAAAGAAAAGGATTTTAAACTTCCCGTTTTTTGTTCAGTCGAATTACGGCGCGGGTATTCAAAGACGATAAGATCGATTCAAACTGCGGTATAAATAAAATGCGCCTTTTTTCGAGCACTCGGTGCGGAAAAACTTGCAAACGAAACACGTAAAAAGCGGTTAACACAACTTCACGGTTTCTCCGTCGATTATGCACATCCGTTTATCAAAATCAATCTCGATTTGGGGCAGGCACACAGCGACGGAAGAACGGGAGGCGCCGGTAATACACGCCAGCACCGTTTGCCCCGCATGGATATCGGCCGTCAAAAGCGGGAGCACGGTGTAATTGTACATCAAGCTGCTGTTCGGTTCGGGATAAAAATCCGAAGCCGTTCGGCATACGTTTTCAGCTGCACCCATATCGGCAATAAAAGCCGAAGCCCACGGTAATTGTATTACGATACCGCCGCTTTTATGCATTGTGTCAAAGGTTTTACACAGTACGGGTACTTTGTCTCCCGATTCGGCAAAAACCGGAATTGCAAAACCGCCTTCGGCACTTTTTAAATCACACGCCGATTGTATGCGATGAATCCGTATGTGCGCATCCTTGCACGGAATAAGCCATGTGGTTACCTGCACGTCCGGCCACGGATCCCATTGCGAGCGCAAACACGCAGGAGTACAGCATATATCGTGTACGGCGCGCCGTTCCCGCCAATATTCACCGTCCTTGGAAAGCATAAGCATACTGTCGCAGCCGGTTTTTTCCAATCCGTATCCCGATATTGCGACCGAAAAGCCGAATTGTGCCGAATAGGCGAATTTGGAATATTTTGCGGCGGCTTGATTAAGGGCAAAACCGGGGTACTGTCCGGCATTAAGCATTACCGTATCGTCTTTATTGCGGCAAAAAAGCATTCCGGGAACGGGAAGCAGTTCCGTTTGAGCCTCGATGTGTAAATCGGATTCCTGTGCCGCCCAAAACGGATGGTTTTCCGGCAGTGCGAGTATCAAATAGGCTTTTAAAGCCCAGTAGGGAGAGCCCGGAGCGTTGTATTGCTCGGACATGTACAGGTTTTCATACGCATAACCGACGGTTAAAAGACCTGCCGCATTAAAGACGGGCTTTTTAAACCACCAACGAAGATTGCGCAAAACAAGGCCTTTCATTTCACTCCAGGGCAGCGCTTCGATGTCGGCAAATGCACAGGCGGCAAAAAAAGCCGACGAAGCGAAGCGGTAGGTTAAACTTCTTCCGTAGGGCACCGTACTTCCGTCCGAATGGAAAAAATTTTTATACTGCCGGGCAAACAGCACGGCTCTTTCTTTTATACGCTTGCAGCGTTCGACATCGACATCCTTTTTGTATTTGTAATAAAGAAGCGCATAAAAGTGTAAAGCCCACGGATTGTAATTGTCGTATTGGTGCCCGTCTTTGTACCATCCGTCGGCGGTGTAAAGACTTTCCAAAAACCGCAAATCTTTTTCCGTTTGTTCTGCGGAAAAAGAACAGCCGAGCCGTTCCATAGCGAGGTTGGTCAATACGCGGAAAAATATCCAATTATTTTTTACGGTTTCGCATGTATTGACTCGAAGCATCCATTCGGCCAAGCGCTTTTTTTCTCCATCGGACAAGGGCTGCCAATACGTTTGCGGCGCTATAAGCAAGGCTACGGCTATTGCAGCAAGTTCGACAATGCGCTGATCAAAATCGCCCACATCGCCCCAATAAAAAGGAGAATCCGTATCCGCTCCGTGTTTTAAACCGTCAAAGTGCAGCGCGTGGAACTTCCACCGTCCGCCGCCTGCAGCAAGAGGCGCCAGCCCCCACAACATACGGCTCCAGCCTTCCATTTCGATTACGCGCGGACTGTAAACGGTACCGTGACTTCCGATACGGATACCGGTATTGCCGGAAACAAAACAGTTTACAAGCGGATCCAGTATCTGAAAAAGACTTTGTACCGTATCTTCCCGCGTTTTTACGGGATTTTTTTCAATAGGAAAATCAAATGTTTGCATAGTACCCCTTTTGTCTTTGAAAGGTAACGGACAACAGGAAGGATCGAAATTGTCATTCCCGCCGCGTCACCCGTTTATGCTTGTGCGGCAGCGGGCCCCGTATGATTATGATAGCCGCACGCGTGAGTACGCCAGCGCTTATCCGCTTTCCATTCGAGACTCCGGTACGGATCGGCGGAAGTATTCAGATACTCTTCAAAAAGAGCGCGCATATGATTTAAAGCCGAAGCATATGCCGGATTTTTTGCCTGTGTCTTTTTTTCATACGGATCGTGCTGTAAATCGTACAGTTCTTCAAAATCGTCTTCAAGATAATGAATGTATTTACAGCGCTCCGTTCTGATCATGCGGGACGGGGAAACCGTGTACCCCCACTCGGTGTGCCACTGGCAGGCGGCATATTCCCTTTCGACTTTTTTCCCTTTATAAAGCGACGCATACAAAGAAACACCGTCGAAATTATCGGGGCACGGAATTGAAGCGCACGAACATAAAGTGGGAGCGATATCTAAAAGACAGGCAAGACCGCCGATTTTCTCCGTCCGCTTTGCTATACCGGGACCGCAAACAACCAAGGGAACCTGAATGCATTCTTCATACATATTGACTTGTTTGGTAACGCAATTGCGTGCCGCAACATTGTCGCCGTGATCGGAAAAAAAGAAAATAAACGTATTGTCCATTTTGCCGCGTTTTTTCAAAATACTAAGGAGCCGCTCTATTTCATGATCGACAACGGTAAGATAATGTTGATACGCTGCAAGATAATGCCTAAAATTATCAGCCGTCCATCCTGCAGCTTGGGCTTGCCGTACATGAGTACAGCAAATATAGCGTATGGAAGCCGCACGGTTTTCGATATCGTCAAAATCGAAATTGGGAGGCAGGGGCGGAAGCGATACGGGTAAACCGGAAAGCGGCGATTCCGACGGCAACGGCACATCGGTGTGCACGCCCTTATGTGCACCGACCCAGCCGCAAATGTTATGGGGATTTACAAAATCGACTGCCATTAAAAGCGGAGAAGAAAAATTCCATTCCGCAAGAAAACGGCAGGCTTTGTCGCAAGTATTGCGGTCTTCGTAAGTGTCCGTATTATACGGCCAGGCAGGATGTTCGTCTTCTACAACGGTCTCTTCTTCCTTCACACACTCAAAACCGCGCAAAGTGCCGCCGTCATGGCATTTACCGAAATGAATCGTTTTATATCCCGCCTCGGAAAAAACTTCGCCGAGCGTTTTATATTCCGTCCCGAAATTCCGCACCGGCCGGTTCTGTCCGTTGGAGAGAATACCGGTTTTATGCGGGTACATACCGCTCCATAAAGAACCGCGTGAAGGCTGGCACAGAGGAAACTGACAAAAGCAATTTTCGAACACCACACCCGAAGCGCACAATTCGTCTATCGCCGGCGTTACGGAAGTACCTCCATACGCATTCAAAACGCGACTGAAAAGTTGATCGGTTTGAATGAGAAGTATATCGGGCTTCATAATATTGCTACCAATACGGCTCCCATTTTTGTTTTAACCGAATAAGGCATTCCGTATAAAAATAATCGCCCCATGTCGAGCACTCATCGACACCGCGATTGTTGCAAGGATTGTACGGACTTTTTCGCGCATAGGTACCGTGCAACAGCTGACCGTTTGAAACTGCCGTATCTTTTGCGGCGCAGGAATCCCACAATCTGCCGCACAAACGGGAGGCGGTATCTTTTAAATAGGCACCGAACTCGTTATCGGTATATTCGGCCATTTCAAGCATACCGCACAAGGCTATTGCAAGAGCCGAAGAATCCCGCGGTTCGGAAGAACCCTCGGTAAAATGGAAATCCCAGTAAGGAATTATACTTTCGGGAAGATGATCGAGGAAAAAGTCCGTAACTTTTTTAAACACATCATATGCTTCCGCCGATTTTGTGTACCGATATGCTAAAGCCGAACCGTACACGCCCCAAGCCTGCCCTCTCGCCCATGCCGAATCGTCTTTATACCCTTGAAAAGTTACCCCTCTTAAAGGTTCGCCGCTATCGGGATCGAAAAAATAAGTATGATAAGTTGAATTGTCGGCTCGCAGCACATGCCGTATCGATGTCCGTAAATGCGCTTCGGCAACGGTTCGATATTCGGCATTGCCCGTCGTATCCGCAGCCCAAAACAACAGAGGAATATTCAAAAGGCAATCGATGATAAGACGATAGTTGTCTTTTGCTCCCAAAGCCCCCCATGCTTGAATAAACTGCCCCTTGGACCGGAAGCGTGCCATAAGATTATCCGCCGCCAAAATCGCCGCTTTTTTTGCCTCTTCATTGCCGGTCAATTTATAGGAAGCGACACACGAAGGCGTGTATAAAAACCCCATGTCGTGATGGTCGGTATCTATATGATTTATAATACGGTTGAGATAACTGGGAACCTGACTTTCGGCAGCTTTAAGAAAAGCGGTGTCGCCCGTCAATTCATACATAATGTGCAATTCGCCCGTCCAAAAACCGGTCGTCCATTCCACGTTTTCGGACGGTTCGTAAAAATTATGAACACTGTGCGAGTACTTAAATTTATCCGTAAAGCGCGGTAAGCATGAACGTGTTTGTCCGGCTGCCTGACATACGGCCTTTTGCAATTCATCGGCAGAAAATTGCGGTAAAAAACTGAAATCTCTCATCTGATTATCCTCTCTCAAACAAAAAAAAGTCTTTATATGCAAAACACCAATCCCGCAGCAGCGATTCGTATTGCTCACAGCGGGGATCGTCGGCCGCTAATTCTACAGGATTAAGCTGGTACGGATCGCGCACATTATCGTATAAAAGGCGGCGCTGCTCACAGTGAGGCGCAGTTCCGTTGTCTATTACATAAGTCGCTTCGGCAGTCCGCACCCCCCTCCAGCCGTAACATTTGCTGTCCAAACCTTCTTTTTTGAACGGTTCTATCAATTCGGGCATTCCCGGGAGCATACATAAAAAAGCGGCTTTTTTTTCATGTACGTATTCTTTATGAACGTATGCCGCAACGAGCGCATCCGCGGCACTCACGCCTTCCACGGTAGGCGGCACCGGAATATCCAACAAGTCGAGCAGCGTAGGCATATGATCGCAGCTTTCGATAAGTGCACTGCACACAAACGGAAGCGGCACCGGTTTTTCCTCCGGCCGCTGCACGGAAGAAGATGTTTCTACGGGTACACTTTTTTCTCCGAAGAAACGGCCTTCACGCACGGCGGCAGCGGCTTTTAAAGCACCGCCGCCGACATACAGCGGAATACGTATCGATTCTTCGTACCACACATTTTTTCCGTATAAACCGTGAGAGCCCATACAATCGCCGTGATCCGCCGACAACACGATTAACGTATCTTCTTTCAGATTTTTTTCGTCGAGAAACGACATAATCCGAGCGAACTGCTCATCCAAACCGCTGACGGCGGCATAATATTCCGTCATTTTTTTACGGTACTCGGCGCAAGAACGCATGGAATCCGGCACGTTGTTCCTAAAATCCAAACGATTGTATAAATCCAGATGTTTGTCCGGTACTTGATCATAGGGCGGATGCGGAGGATTCCATGACACGAATGCACAAAAAGGAGCGGAACGGGCGGCTGTTAAACGATCTTCAAGGTACGACAACAGAATATCCGTTTCATGCTCGACAGACCACTTGGATATATCCTCGCGTTTGCCTTCCGTTGTCCAGTAATGCGGATGAAGATGATTGTCCATTGCGCCGTACGAATACCAAAAATCAAAACCGTGCCGGCGGCAGCCGAGCGGTGTATAGGCATCCCAATCGATACAGCCGCTTTCGGGCCGGGCATAATAGTTTAAATCACTTGAATCGAGGTGCCATTTTCCTATATAGGCAGTGTCGTATCCGTGCTTTTTCAACACGTCGCTTATAAGAATTTCCTGCGGTGCAAGACAGGGACTTATATCCAAGCCCGTTTTGCAATTTGTCCACATACCGCACGACAAAGGATATTTACCGGTCAAAAGTGCGGCGCGGTGCGGCGAGCACAACGGATAAGTACTGACGGCATTCGTACAGCATACGCTTTCTTGAGCAAACGCATCCATATTGGGAGTAAAGACTGTATCTTCCCGTACCGCTCCGACTGCATGATAACGCCATTGGTCTGCAAAAATATACAACAGATTTTTTTTCTTTTGCATTTTCCATCCCAGCATATTGAATAAAAGGAAGCACCGATCACCGTACAGGCGGCACCGGCACTTCCTTTTACGTATTTTTGAAATTGAACGTCATAAAACCGTTACTTTGCCGTCCGCAGTTTTATGTATGAACTGCTGCCGTTTGTCCCGGCGGTATGAACCCGTATAAGAAAAGCATTATCTTTAGCTTCCGTTTCCACATTGCCGTCTTTTTCCAAAACGGAAACATTCTTTTTATTCAGTTCCAGTTCGATAAAGGCGGTGTTTTTCATCGTGGGATCGGAAACCGCAAGTTCCACCGTGCCGTCTCCATTTTCTTTAAGAGTAACCGAAGCTTTGTGCGAAGAAGACAGTATGCCCGCCGTCGACTTGGTATCCTCCCAAAAATTATACCCGCTCACACCCGTACGGTTATTGCGGACAGCCTGAACGGCGGCACTGTTTGCCGTAATTTCAATATCCGGCTTTTCGGCATAATTTTTTGTTTCGGCTTCGGTTTTAACAGGCAAGATAACATATGCGTATGTCCGTCCGGCAGGATTTACACCGTGATCAAACCATAATTCAAAAAAGTTGGTCGTTTCGATATCATCGCTTTGTTTATAGCCGATGTTGTTCCAGCATCCTGAAGCGGCAACTTTGCGCGCATAGAGCATGTTCCGTTCATCCGTTTGCGGGAAATAAATTCCCGTACCGCCGGTTCCGGTATTGCTTTCCAGCCACAGCCACTGTGCTTCGGCCTTTAATTCGGTACCGCCCGAAAAAGCGTTCTCCTTTCCCTTTGCTTCGGTTTTTACGATTTCGGCGGTATCAACCGGCAATAAGTTCAAATCGAGTTTTGAACCGTTGAACACAATGCCGTTCGATGCGTCCTTTTTCAGTTTGCGGTTCAATACGGTTGTTTCAACTTTAAAGGAACTGTTTTTATCGGTAATGCCGGATCCCAAACAGACAATTTCGTCACCGAGCATAAAATATGACTTACGGGCGCGTAAATCCGGCGCATAACTGACCTTCGTTTCGGTAATATCACCGGACAAAAGCATACCGTTGGTACCGAAATTGTACAGAGCGCTTCCGCCGACCCAATCTTCTTTTGACGCAAAATCGCCTTCCTGATAAAAGCCGCTGCTGTCCGGCTGCGCATTTCCGATATTTTTGGACACCGTCGTGGTACCCGGCAAACGGAACGGATTTATAGTGTTCCAAAAGCCTTCCGTATAATAGCGGGGTTCATCGGTGTACAAAAAGGTCATACCGCTTCCCTGATGCCAGCCGAATAAGTTTTCTCCGTTCATTATTTCACAGTTGAAAATACGACTTGAATACATACTCAGTCCGAACAGCCAATTTTCGGTACGGTGAATACAGCGGTCCATAAGCGGATAATTGCGGTGAACGGCGGCTACCGTTCCTTTAATCGACTGATCGGCCAATATACGCTTTGCCTCGGCACGAATGCCAAGTACATTTATATCGGTCAAAGAATCTATGTATTCGGGATCGTGCATAAGCCAGTTTTTTACATTATTTTTTATGACGGCTTGGCTTTGCTTATCCAATGCACCTACCAGTGACAAAACATAGGTAGTTATGTCGCGTCCGATACTCTTATCGGTTACCGCTTTTCTGGCGACGGCACGGCCACGGAACATATCAAGTGCGTACCCTTTGTACACTGAAAGGCCGTAACTTTCGTTCAGCATAATTTTAAGTATATCGGCTTTTTCTTTTCCGTACTGCCACGGAGAATTATTCAAAAGCGAAGCGAGTTTACTTAACCCT
>CAUTRX010000022.1:0-8044 GCA_963540775.1 uncultured Treponema sp.
GGCCGGGTGTAAAGTTTAAAGATATGGATTTGCTGGGCATTCCGTTGCAGATAATTATCGGAAGTAAAAATTTACCGAACGTTGAATTAAAGCGGCGGGACACGGGTGAAACCTTTTTGCTTGCGCCCGACAAAGCCGCCGCAACAGCTGCCGAAATTGTCAAAAGCGCTCTTGCCGAGCTGAATGATTGCTCTTCTGTCCGTTTGTAGGGGGAACGTATGCCGATAAAATCCGTTGTAAAACGCTTGTCTAAAAATAGATGTATATGTGCCTTTTTGGTTTTGTCCGCTTTTGCTTTGTATGCGCTTCCCGGCGTTGCGGATTTTTTACCCACCGAATCGGGAGAATACGTGTATTACCGCGATTCGACATTTGCGCATTCCGTATACATCGGCTTTTTGCAATATGACGAAAGCAATTACGCAATGCGCTACTATGCCCCCGAAGCGCACAGCGGTTCAAAAGAAATTACGCTTTTTTTTACCCTCGATGCAAAAAAAGACTATGTGCATATGACCGGCGAAAAAATCGTACAAACGCTGCAAAATGAAGATACCGCTACCTTGAATTATTTACACGATTTATTTTACGAGTTCAGTGCGCAGCGGAAAAAGGTTGCGCCAAAAAAGCTCGGCAAAAAGTCGCCCGTGCCGCAAATGCTGACGCAACGTGCGGATATTCCCCTGTTCGGCGAACCGGTCGATATTGTCTACGATTACAGTGTTCCGCTTTTTAATATCCGCGAAATAAAAACACAAAACGGCAGCCGGCGCTTTACCGCACTTACGGCGGGCAAACTTACCGATTCCGAAGACACGGCCTTTACCGCTTTTGCAGGCTTTCCCGCTACCGCCGCCGACGGTATGGGCCTTACAGCCTTTACACCGATTGCGCAAGAACTGAACGCCGCTTCTTTGTTCGGCCGTACGGCTGCCGCGGCCGCTACCGAAGAAACGGCATACATGGACGGCGAATATAAAGCGGTGGCCGACAACTTGGGGTTTTGGGGCAGCGAAGCGCTTTTGTACGATACGGTTATGGAAGTGCCGGCGGGTTCTTTTAAAGGCAAAAAGTACGGGTACCGCCACGTTTTGGCGCGCAGCCTGTTTTATACCGCCGCAGGAATTTACGCATATGCGGAAACCCGGCAGATAAGCGAAGCGGCCGGGTTTTTAACGGCGGTCAGCCTTTCGTATGACAGTCAAAGCGGTATGCAGTTCGTCAATGTTAAAATCGTAAAAGAGAAAAAAAACGGCAGCTTTGTGCTTGCAGGTTTTTCTTCCGGCGTAGACTATTATAACGCGCATAAAACATATTTTATGCAAAAATTGCGCGAAGCCGCCCGCGCCTTGTAGTAGCGTACGGTTTGTGTTTGCAAATGCGCCGTGTGCTTGCAACCGTTGTGCGTACTGTTATTTGAAGTTGTAACGGGCAAGCGGCGTACCTATCCATACGCCCTCTCCGCCCAAATATTCGGTCTTTTGCCCTTCGATGAGAAACTGTACATTTTCAATCGTATTGAAAGCGGTTGCCGTATACACAACCTGCATAAGTTGTCCCAAATAACCGTCGGCACCGTATTTATTGAATAAAAAATCCTGATTAAAATTCACAAATGCCGTTTTATCCTGCACGCTCGCCGATAAAAGACGGGTTCCTTGAGGAATCAGCGAAATATAGCCCTTTTCAAGTTCGGGAACGTCCGGCCCGGCCAAAAGCGCGTTGATTGCTGCGGTCAACGGCGTAGTCGTTTTTGCGACCGTGCGGTTCACTTCTTTGCGTTCCACGATTCCGTCTCCGTTTATGCTGATAAAACACAGGTACTGATTCATTTTTGCAGCGACGGGGGCGCTTTGCGCTTCCTGCCGGTTTTGTTCGGTTTGTTCCGGCGACTCGGCGGGAAGCCTATCGGGAGCCTGCATATCGGAATCGTTTTGTGCCGCCCCGTTGTGCGCCGCCGCCGGTGCGGTTTCGCTTTCGCCGAAGGGTTTGAACGGCATCGCTAAAATATCGTCTTGCGTCCCGGGAAATTCGGGGGTGCGGTGATCGGGATTTTGTTCTTTTTGCAAGATAATCGAATCGGAACGCCCTTGAGATTGCGTATCCTTTTTTTTATCCTGCTTTTCGTAGCGGGCGATAAATTCGGGTTGAGAACCGAACACGTGCTCAAAAAAAGCCGTTTCTTTGAGTACACCGATAATATCGTCTTGTTTTATCAAAAAAGCAATCAATAAAATCAAAACGACCGCAATCCAAAAAGCGGCGGCAATGCCCGTATATTTTTTGCCCGAAGAATCTTTCATGCAGTTCAGTATAATGTAAGCATATATTTTTGTATAGACCATTTGACAGTGCTTTGAATGCCTGTTATATTTTAGCAATGAATGTGTTTCATGGAATTTCCGCTTCGGGCGGGATTGCAAAGGGTAAGGCTTTTGTGCTTTCCGTATACGTCCGCGATGAAATCAAAAAAAATCCCGTCAAAAAAGACGGCATCGATGCGGACTGGCAGCGCTTCGAAGCTGCCCGCGTACAAGCTTTGGAACATTTTCAATCACTTATTGACCGGACCGACACCCGGCAAGCGGCCATTTTTCAAACATACGTGTTAATGCTTTCTGATCCCGAATTTTTGGCCGAACTGAAAAAAGAGCATGCTCAGCTGGGCGTATGTGCCGAATGGGTTGTTGACCGCAAATCGCGCGAATACGCTGAAATGCTGCGCGTATCCGGCGACAGTTATTTAATTGAACGCGCCGAAGATATTTTAGACGTCTACGGAAAAGTTATAGATATTCTTTTGGACACTGTCCCCTTTTCATTCAATTCGATTCCCGAACGGGCAGTGCTGGCTGCCCGTTTTTTAAGTCCGTCCGAGGCGGTGCTGCTGTCCAAGCGGAATTTGTCCGCCGTTCTTTTGGACAAGGGAGCGGCAAACAGCCATTTGGCGATTTTGGCGCGTGCTTACGGCATTCCGATGATTTTTGCGCTGAAAGATATAGAAAAATGCGTATCCACCGGCGATGAGGTTATTGTCGACGGTGAAGGCGGTTGCGTCTTTGTGTGCCCCGATGCCGAAACCTCCGCCGAATACGAACATAAAATTGCTGCCGAAATGCAGCGGCGGAACGTTCTTGCCTCGTTTTCCGACCGGCCCGCACAAACCAAGGACGGTCTTAAAGTCGATTTATATGCAAATATCGGTTCTGCAGAAGAGGCGCCGGAGGCGGCGGAGCAAGGGGCCTGCGGCATAGGGTTATTCCGTACCGAATTTTTGTTTATGGGAACCGGCTTTACGGACGAGCAGTGCCAGTACGAAGCGTACCGCGCCGTTCTCGAAACGATGAAAGACAAACCGGTTGTTATCCGAACCCTCGATGCCGGCGGCGATAAAGCGGTCGATATTCCCGGAGCCGCTTTGGCTGCGGAAAAAAATCCGCTGTTAGGCTGCAGAGCAATCCGTTTATGCCTCGAAAAGCCCGATATATTCAAAACACAGCTTCGCGCATTGCTTCGTGCAAGCGTGCACGGCAATTTGAAAATTATGCTGCCGCTTATTAGCGACATCGGACAGATTAGGCGCACAAAAGAATTGCTTGAACAAGCAAAAACCGCATTGCGTGCCGAGCGTATTCCGTTTAAAGAAGACGTGCCGCTCGGCATTATGGTGGAAACCCCCGCAGCCGCAATTACGGCCGATGAACTGGCAAAAGAAGCCGCTTTTTTTTCGATCGGGTCGAACGATTTAACCCAATACACCTTATGTATTGACCGCGAAAACGGTCTTACCGCCGCGCTCTTTGACGAACTGCACCCTGCAGTGCGCCGCCTTATACTGCGCAGTGCACAAGCCGCGTTCGATCGGCATATTCCCATCTCCGTGTGCGGAGAAATGGCCGGCGATCCTGCGGGCTTACTGACTTTAATGGCGGCGGGGATAACGTCGTTCAGCGTTTCGCCGAAAAAAATCAGTGTTTTAAAAGAGTGCCTGTCGCGTTTTTCGTCGGCAGACATAGGCAAACTCAAAAAATGGACGGATTCGCCGATAGACAGCGGCGTTTTACGGGAAAAATTACATGCGTTTTTGAACGGCGCGCCGCTGTAAGGGAGAAACTATGGGCGAAAGTTCTGCCGCTGCGGGAACGGTGTACCGCAATCAGCCTTTAGTCGTTATAGCAGGCCGTCCGAATGTCGGTAAATCGACACTGTTCAACCGCTTGCTGCACAAACGCCGTGTCATAACCGATCCTACCCCCGGCGTTACGCGCGATCCGGTTGAAGAAACGGTATTTATAAACGATAAGCCCGTATGCTTTATGGACACCGGCGGTTTTAAACTGACCCGCGATAGCGGTTCGGCGGAGGCGGTGCTCGACGACTTGGTAGTACAAAAAACGCTTGCCTCCCTAAAAAAAGCCGACCTTATTTTGTTAGTGCTCGATGCGGGTGAGATCACACCCGAAGACGAAGAACTTATAGATCTGCTTCGGCCGTATTGGCAGCGTGTCGTTGCGGCGGTAAATAAAACCGAAGGCGGCAGGTTTGAAAGCGAAGCTTTGAATTTTCACCGCTTCGGCTTTAAAGAACTGCGCTGTATTTCGGCGGAACACGGCGACCGCATGGCCGACCTTACCGATTTGATTGATTCCAACCTGGATTTTTCCGCCGTCAAAGCCGTTTAAAAAAAAACGCCGATAAAACTTGCAATTATGGGTAAACCGAATACAGGGAAATCGACCCTGTGCAACTGCCTTACGCAAAGCGACCTTTCGATCGTCAGCGATTATGCGGGAACGACGCGCGATGTGGTGGAAGGTTCGTTCCGTTTTAAGGGAAAAGATTTTACCGTGCTGGATACGGCGGGCATACGGCGCAAGTCGAAAGTGAAAGAAAACGTCGAGTATTATTCGGTAAACCGCGCCGTAAAAACGCTCGAGCGTGCCGACGTTGTGCTGTACCTTATCGATGCGGCCGACGGTTTAACCGAACAGGATAAAAAGGTTATAAAGCTCGCGCACGACCGCGGAAGAGCGCTTGTTTTTGTTTTGAATAAATGGGACACGCAGGCTCAGGATAAAAAAACGGCGCGCAAAGCCGAAGAACATATCCGCATTATGTTTGCTCATATGGCATACGTTCCCATCGTCGAAATTTCGGCCAAAGAAAAAACGGGCATAAGCACGCTTTTAAATACCGCAACGGAATTATACAATCAGCTTAACCGAAAAATCGACACGGCGTCTTTAAATACGGCTTTAAAAGATTGGGTCGGCGCATATCCTCCCCCCTCTTCGCGCAGTGCACGGTTCCATTTGCGCTACGCGGTGCAAACACGGGTGAATCCCGCCGTCTTTTTGCTTTTTGCCACAAAACCCGAATCCGTTCCTCCTTCCTACATTGCCTATTTGAAAAATAAAATACGCGCGGATTTGGGCTTTTCCAAAATTCCGGTTGTAATCGAAATACAGGCGAGCCGCAAAAAATGGGAAGAAAGGGAGCGGACGTGACGGGGTTTTCCATCGGCGAAGTAGAAAAAATCACTTCGGTAAAAGCGCATACGCTGCGCTATTGGGAAGAATCGCTGCCTTCTTTGGGGCCGCAAAAAGATTCGGGGCGCCGCCGGCTGTATTCGTACCGCGATGTACAAACATTTTTGCGCTTAAAATACTTTATTCAGGAAAAAAAATACACGATTGAGGGCGCTCGCGAGGCCCTCATCGCCGAAGCAGCTTCGGCAGCTTGCGGCGGAAAAAACGATTTGATACCGCAGTTAAACCGCATTCGGTATGAGCTTTTGGATTTATACCGATTGGTTCATACGGACAAGGACGCGGAATGAACTTATTTGCGGACTTACCGGAACGCGAAAAGCGCATATTGGAACACTTCGATTCCGTTATACGTGATGTGCAGCCGCTGAACGCAAAACAGCTTTTGCACTTGCCGCACGACATACGTGACCTTTCGGCACTGCTTACCGCCGAGCGCTCGCAGCGCAAAACCGGCTACATGAACAATGCCGCCGTTTTGAGTGCGTACACCCACTATTTTATGTGGTGGAATTTGTTCCGCCTTACATCGCTGTTTGCCGGCATGGAAAAAGACGCGTTTGATTTTTTGCACGGCGATGCCGTTTGCCTTGACATAGGTTCGGGGCCGCTGACACTGCCTCTTGCCCTGTATCTTGCGCGTCCCGAACTGCGCGCAAAAAAACTGACGTGGTACTGCATGGACATCAGTCAAAGCGCGCTTACTTTGGGCGAAAATCTTTTTTTGACCTGTGCCGCGCAGCTTCAAACCGGTGCGGAAACTGCATGGCGCATAGTACGCGTCAAAGGCGGCATCGGCACTCGGATAAAACAGCGCGTGTGCTTTGTTTGTTGCGCCAATATGTTTAATGAATTGTATTGGGATACTCCGAATCCTTTGGAAAAAGAAGCGAAAAAGTACGCCGACCTGCTTTTATCCTATGCGGCACAAAACACCTCTGTGCCGCATGAACAATCGTCACCGCATAACGGAGCCGAAGCCGGTAGCGCCGCCGACGCGGATTGTGCCGTTTTTGTCGCCGAACCGGGCATACCGCGCGCCTCGCGTTTTGTAAGCCTTCTTCGTTCGGCGTTAATCCGCCGCAAGATGAAAGCCGTATCTCCCTGTCCGCACGAAAACGTGTGTCCGATGGACGGAAAACGCGGCGGAAAATGGTGTCATTTTATCTTGGATACGAAAAATGCTCCCGAACGCTTAAAGGCATTGTCGGAAAAGGCAAAACTTCCCAAGGACAGAGCGGCTTTGAGCTTTGTCTTTGCCCGCAGTACGTACCGTTCGGTACAGGGCGGCATACGCATATGTTCAGACCCCATATACTTACCCGAAGGTAAAACCGGCCGCTATGCCTGTGCTTCATGGGGATTGACCCTTGTGCGGCAACGGCAAAACGGCGGTTTGACATCGGGCGCCTTGCTTTTTACCGATTTGAATGCGACGGCCATTCGCCAACTGCCGCACGACCGCAAAAGCGGCGCAAAAATATTGGACGAAGGGCACACCTTTGACGGCCACATCGCTTAAAATTGCCGCCTTATTGCCAATCTCCGTAAAAATCGCTACAATAATTCGATAAACAGAAAAAGACGATTATGCTTCGCATTTTGCCGCCGTTTGTCCAAAAGCGATTACGGCGGTACGGACAAAAAGCGCTCCTAATCGGCTTTGTTGTGTGTGCGGGAGAGGACGATGAAAGGTATCGAGCTTGAAAAAGCCTATAATCCGAAAGATTTTGAAGACAGATTGTACGCGCAGTGGGAAAAAGAAGGCTGTTTTAAGCCCGAACAATCTGCGTGCAAAGGCGGCTGCTCCGGCACGGCTGACAGCGCAAAACCCTTCACCGTTGTGATTCCGCCCCCGAACGTAACCGGCATTTTGCACATGGGGCACGCCCTTAACAACACGCTGCAGGATATTGTCATCCGCTATCAGCGCATGAACGGCCGTCCGGTTCTGTGGCTTCCGGGAACCGACCATGCCGGAATTGCCACCCAAAACGTTGTGGAACGCGCCTTAAAAAAAGAAGGCTTGTCCCGCCATGACTTCGGACGTGAAGCCTTTCTTGAACGCACGTGGAAAGTGAAAAAAGAACACCACGCAATCATTACCACGCAGCTTAAAAAACTGGGCGCTTCGGTCGATTGGAGCCGCGAGCGCTTTACGATGGACGAAGGGCTTTCCAAGGCGGTGCGCCACGTGTTTGTCAGCTTGTATGAACGGGGCTTGATTTACCGCGGCAACTATTTGGTAAACTGGTGTCCTTCATGTACCACCGCCCTTGCCGACGACGAAGTCGAACACGAAGACACTGCGGGGGCGATGTATCACATTTACTACGAAATCGACAACCCCAAGCCGGGAATGCCCGCGCGTATAGAAATTGCAACCACCCGTCCCGAAACCCTCTTGGGAGATACGGCTGTTGCCGTTCATCCCGACGACGAGCGCTACAAAAGCATTGTGGGAATGAAGGTAAAGCTTCCGCTTGCAAACCGTC
>CAUTRX010000023.1:0-7997 GCA_963540775.1 uncultured Treponema sp.
CGGTATTGGCGGAAAGTGCCGAAGTTACCGCAAAGGGGGACGTAATATCGCGTACCGCAACAAACGGCAGCAAGTGGACATTCGCTAAAGGCATAGAAATCGGGATGCATCCGGTTGCGGCAATGGGCAAAACCGATACGAGCGCGCTTAAAAAGGGCGTTAAAATACTCTTGTGGGAAACCGATAAAATGATGAAGGGCGAAAAAGATACAATGATGAAGGATAAGGTGCACGAAGCTGCTAAAATCCTTATCATTTCGTAAAGACGAACCATGCCGGAACTGTCAAAAAAGTCCGGTTTTGAATTTGAAAGTTTGAAGGTAAGCAGGCTTATGCTAAGCCTGCTTACACATTTGCACATTTTTTGCGCGGTATTTATGATTAATCCTCTACAATATACAGATTTAATTTTGAACCGACAGGTCGCATGACGGATGTAGGATAAATCGAATTGCCGAAAAAGCGGTACATCTTTAGGAAAGTTCCGCTTTTATTGCGCGCTAAAGTGCCGCGTCGATTCCGTTGCGTTTACATAAATCGCCGACCGGACAGTCGGCACATTTTGGGCTGCGCGCCGTACATATATAGCGGCCGTGCAAAATCAGCCAGTGGTGGGCGTGATCCATAAATTCGGCGGGAATGCACGCCAGCAAATCCTGTTCCACTTGCAGCGGGGTCGTTCCGTCGGATAAGCCCAGCCGCGGCGATATACGCAGCAAGTGAGTGTCCACCGGCATAGTCGGTTCTCCATACACCACATTCAGCACGACATTTGCCGTTTTCCGCCCGACACCGGGCAGGCGCTCAAGGTCTTCGCGTTTGCGCGGCAATTTTCCGCCGTAGTCGTCGATAAGCATACGGCACAAGCCCATAATATGCTTCGCTTTTGAGCGGTATAAACCGATGGTTCTTATGTACGAAATAAGTCCGTCCTCGCCCAATTCAAGAATTTTTTCGGGTGTGTCCGCAATTTTATACAGCGGAGCCGTCGCTTTATTTACGCTTTTATCCGTCGCCTGTGCGGAAAGCACGACCGAAACCAACAGTGTAAACTCGTTAGGAGAAGTCAACTCGGTCATGGGATTGGGGTTCAGTTTTTGAAAACGCCGAAACAAATCGCCTATTTCTTTCGGCGAAAGTTTTCCAAAAGGCTTTTGCTGCGGCATTTTACTTAACGGCGTTTTTCAGCGCTTCCGTTTTATCGGTTTTTTCCCAGCTGAATTCTTTGCGACCGAAATGTCCGTACACTGCGGTTTTGCGGTACACGGGTTTTTTAAGATCGAGCGTTTCGATAATGCCTGCAGGGGAGCAGTCAAAAACGCTTTTTACCGCTTCGGTCAAAGTTTCCTCGGGTATTTTACCCGTACCGAAGCTGTCTACCGTAATTGAAACGGGAAAGGGAACACCGATTGCATATGCAAGCTGGACTTCACAGCGTTCCGCAAGTTTTGCCGCAACAATATTTTTAGCAATGTAGCGCGCCATATATGCGGCCGAACGGTCTACTTTTGACGGGTCTTTTCCGCTGAAAGCACCGCCGCCGTGACGCCCCATACCGCCGTAGGTATCGACGATGATTTTACGCCCCGTAAGCCCCGTGTCTCCCGTAGGGCCGCCGGTAACAACACGGCCGGTAGGATTTATAAAAAGCTTTGTTTTTTTATCCAAAAGACCGGTCGGCTCCAAAACCGGCTTGATAATTTCTTCGGTAATACCTTCGCACAATGCTTTATATTTTACATCGGGGCCGTGCTGATGCGATATAACCACCGTATCTATCCTTACGGGCTTATGTCCTTCATATTCGATCGTAACTTGTGCCTTCGAGTCGGGGCGCAGCCAGTCGAGTGTTCCGTCTTTGCGAACACGCGAAGCTTTGCGCAACAGCTTATGGGAATACATAAGAGGGGCGGGCATTAATTCGGGGGTTTCCGAACAGGCAAAGCCGAACATCATTCCCTGATCACCGGCGCCCTGCATACCTTTAAATTCTTTCAGTCCCTCGCCGCATACCCCCTGATTTATGTCGGGTGATTGGTTGTGGATAATATTCATAACCGCCATTGAATCGCAGTCCAACCCGTATTCGGCGTCGGTATATCCTATTTCGCGGGCAATGGTACGCGCAAGGGCGGGAACATCGACAAAGGTGCGGGTAGTAATTTCGCCGCCGACTAAAATCAATGCCGTTGACGCAAAGGCTTCACAGGCAACATGGCTTTCCGGATCGTCCGCCAAACAGGCGTCCAAAACCGCATCGGAAATCTGATCGCACAACTTGTCGGGGTGCCCTTCGCCGACAGACTCGGACGTAAATAAATATCTGTTATTCATATAAAACTCCCTGTCCCAAAAATCGGCCTTCTGCAGTGAAAAATATTCGCAATTCGGTAAAATCGTCCGATAGGGACTACACAAAACAGCATTTCGCCTGTATACTATCATATAGTTTATTTTCGAACTACGCAAGTGTATCCGGCCCGTGTGTCTAAAAGTGTAAATATCAGGAGGATTTATGGCACTGAAAAAAAGCGTCGGCAAAAACGGAAAAACCTGCGCCGTTACTTTTTCTCTTTCCGCCGAGGGAGCAAAAGGTGCGTCAAAAGTGTGGCTGTGCGGCGATTTTAATAATTGGAGTGCGTCCGAAACTCCGATGAAAAAACTGAAAGACGGTTCCTTTTCGGTAAAAATCAGTCTTGAATGCGGACACGATTACCAATTCCGCTATTTGCTGGACGGAAAATCGTGGGAAAACGATTGGGCGGCGGACAAATACGTCCCCGCTCCTTTTTCAAATGCCGAAAACTCGGTTGTGTGTTTGTAAACGGCTGCACACGCCCAAAACGGATTAACGGAATCGCAATTTTTACTCGATTTTGAAAGTACTGTCGAGTATTTCAATACCGCCTTGCAGCGTCGCAGATACGCCGATGACTCCGTTGTTATCGATGCAAAGACCGTCGATGTTGTGTTCATGAAGAAATTTCAGCCCCTTTTCTTTACCCATTACAAACACCGCCGTGGCAAGGGCGTCGGCATTCATCGAAGAGCGGTTTATAATCGTTACGGACATAAGACCGTTATCCGCCGGCATTCCGGTTGTATAATCTAAAAGGTGATGATAGCGCTTGCCGTCTTTTTCAAAAAAGCGCTCGTACACACCGGATGTAACCACCGATGTGTCTTTTAAAGCGATTGCAAGAGCGGGTGCGCCTGTTGAGTCAAAGGGGTTTTTAATACCCACGCGCCAATGCGCGCCGCCTGTTTTTTTGCCGACGGCATAGATATTTCCGCCCAAGTCGATAATCGCACTCGTTATATGGAAAGAACGGAGCATATTTGCCAGCTCATCGGCGGCATACCCTTTTGCGATTCCGCCTAAATCCAAGGCAGTGCCCTTTTGCGTTAAAAATATGCTCGGTTTTTTGCTTCGAGTGCCGTTTTGCGCTCCATCGGTTTTTTGCGCGTCTTCGAGCACAACGGTGCGCCAATCACAGTAGGAAAGCGCGTTATCTATTTCTTTTTGCGAAGGAAGATGCGGGGTATCGCCGCCGATATTCCATAGTTGCACCAAGGCACCGCCTGCAGGATTAAAAGCGCCGTCGGTTAAGGCAGCAAAATCAAGTGCGGTTTTTACGACTTTAAATGTATCTTCATGAACTTCGACCGCTTCAAGACCTGCGGCGGCGTTGACGCGGGCAATGTCCGAAGACGGAATATTCACGCTCATATGCGCTTCTATTTCGCTTAGGCGCTCGAAAAGTGCATCGTAATATTTTTGCCTGCCGTTTTCGAAAAGCTGAATCGTACACACTGTGCCCAAAACGGGTCGCGTTTGCGAGGGGAGCGTTTTTCCCCGTGCAGCAAAATTTTTGCCTGAACAGGCAATACAGCAAAAAACAAAAACCGCGCACAGCAGCGGCCCGCGAAAAAACCGCACATCTTTTGATTTACACATAATATACACTATAACGGTTTTTATGCTTTTGTAAAAGCGCATGAACAAGTTTTCTCCGGCCGAGCCACTTCTCTTAAACAGCACAGCTCCACAGGGAAATCAACAGAGGTGCAACCGGGCTCTATTTATATAAATTATGGCGGGCTGTTGCGGGAAAAATCTAGCCGGGAAAAGAATTATAAAAGAATTGTCTGGCAAAAATTACCGTGCCGCCTCCTAAAAAGAGACATATTTTTTTGTACTCCGAACATTTTTGTATTGACTTTTCCGCTTAATCGGATAAAATGAATAAGGAAATGCCGATAATATTTTCACGAAATCAATCGGCAATTTACTTTTTCACGTGTAAGGAGATATGATATGAGTAAAATTGTCGTCGTAGGCGGGAATCACGCCGGAACAGCCGCGGTCAATACAATGCTTGACAACTACAAAGGAAATCAGGTTGTCGTTTTTGAACGCAACACAAACATCAGCTTTTTGGGCTGCGGAATGGCGCTGTGGATCGGAGACCAGATAGACGGTTCGGACGGTTTGTTTTATTCCAACAAACAAAAGATGGAAGCGAAGGGGGCCGTTGTCCACATGGAAACCGAAGTAACCGCCGTCGATTTTGATAAAAAAACCGTAACGGCAAAAACCGCGCAAGGACAAACGATAACCGAAAATTACGACAAATTGATTTTCGCAACCGGTTCAAACCCGATTATCCCTAATCTTCCCGGGAGCGATCTTGAAAACATTCAAAAAGTAAAATTGTTTCAGGACGCACAAGCCGTTATCGACAAGCTGAATATGGAACAAATCAACAGCATTGCCGTTATCGGAGCAGGCTACATCGGAGTGGAACTTGCCGAAGCATTTAAGCGGCACAATAAAAAAACCACCCTTATCGATATAGCCGATACCTGTTTACCCGTTTACTACGACCGCGAATTTACCGACCTTATGAAAAAGAATTTGGAAGATAACGGTATTGAATTGAAATTCGGCGCCTGCGTTGAAGGTTTTGAAGGCGACAAAAAAGTACAAAGGGTTCTCACCTCAAGAGGAAATGTGGACGCCGATATGGTTATCTGGGCTGTGGGATTCCGCCCCAACACCGATTTGGCAAAAGATAAAGTTACTTGTTTCAGAAACGGCGCATATCTGGTCAACTTAAAACAGGAAACAAGCGTAAAAGATGTATATGCAATCGGCGATTGTGCGACAGTCCGCGACAATGCTCTTGACAATACAAACTACATTGCATTGGCGACAAACGCCGTCCGTTCGGGAATTATCGCCGCCCATAACGCATGCGGAACCGCTTTGGATTCGGCGGGCGTACAAGGCTCGAACGCCATCTCCATTTTCGGCCTGCACATGATTTCCACCGGATTAACTTTAACCAAAGCAAAAGCCGCCGGTATCGACGCCGCATGCACCGACTTTGAAGATTTTCAGCGTGCTTTGTTTATGCGTACCAATGAAAAAGCTAAAATCCGCATTGTGTTCGAAAAGAAAAGCCGCCGCATTATCGGTGCGCAGCTGGCATCGCGCATGGATGTGTCGATGGGTATTCACATGTTCTCGCTGGCAATTCAGGAACGCGTTACCATCGATAAATTAAAGCTGTTGGATATTTTCTTTTTGCCGCACTTTAACCAGCCGTACAATTACATCACCATGGCGGCGTTATCCGCACCGAATACATAAACGCGCTTTAAGTGCGATTACTTACAGCTGGGCTGTCCGAAAAACCGTTTTCGGACAGCCTTTTTTTGCCGCGTACCGTACATTCCGGGGTACGGGAATGGTGCGGCGTTTATCCGTCTTTGTACAAACCGATTTTTACACTTTCATCGATTATGTGTAAGGCGAATTCCCACAGATCTTCGGAAAAATCTTTTATAAACGCCTTCTTTTTTACAATCTGCGCCTTTGTCAATCTTTTTGAGACAATGTTTTGATTATGCACCGCATAGTGATTTAAAAGCGGCTGAAGATTGTCCAGCACACGGGCATATTGCGCTTCTTCAGATTCGGCGCATTCGAATTCGTTCCACGTATTAAGAAAATATTCTTTTTGATCTTCCGGCAATAATCCGAATATCTTTTGCGCCGCCTCGTGTTCGGCATGTTTTATTTTTTCGCGCGCACTGTCGTCGTACAAAAAAACATCGCCCGCATAGATTTCTACAACATCGTGAATTAAAAGCATAACGAGCACTTTTTCGATGTCGATTTTTTCGGCGCAGTATTCGCGCAAAAGCGGCGCCATAAGTGCCGTATGCCATGAATGTTCGGCACTGTTTTCCCGGCGTAAGCCGCCGCATGTTCCGTTTTGTCTATAGACGACCTTCAGCTTTTCCAATTCAAAAATAAAACGCATTTGCCGTTCAAGACGCGTATTCATAAGTTCCGCCGCTCTTTATCAATTAATCAGCCACACTTCGTTGTCGTTGTAAAACGTTCGGGCAGCATATCTTCTGCCGGTTGTTTTTCCGATTGCCGAAATGCGTACGTTTTTTACCACCGGCACAATCGTATCGGTATTGGCGGGAATAATCACATCGATAAAGGTTTTTCCGGTTGAAACGGACAGGGATTCGGCGGTTTTGTTATATACACGCACACTGACATAATCGGCCGGTGCAGTCCAGTCGCATTGCGTAAGGCTCAGCACAGCCAAAAAGATGCAAAACAGTTTTCCCATGTTTCGCGCACACATAAAAAGGCGGACGGCATGTTTTGTATTCGGTCGAAACTTCATGTCACAAGTATAGCACCTGTCAGGGGCTTGTCAATAGAAAATTTCCGAAATTCCAATTCCGGGCGATTTCGGAAGTTTTCCGGCTGCAAAATGCCCGGCACGGTTTAAGCTTCGCCGGCTTTTATTTTTAAAGCCCGCATGGAATTCAATACGGCAAGCAGAGCAACCCCCGTATCCGCAAAAACAGCCGTCCACATATTTGCAAGACCGAATGCACCGAGTGCGAGTACAACGGCTTTTATACCGAGCGCAAAAGCGATATTTTCGTGGATAATTGTAAGGCTGCGCCGCGCTATGCGGATACTCACGGGAAGTTTTACCGGATCGTCATCCATGAGCACTACATCGGCGGCCTCTATAGCCGCATCGCTTCCCAAAGCTCCCATGGCTATGCCGACGTCGGCGAGGGCAAGTACGGGTGCGTCGTTTATACCGTCGCCCGTAAAGGCAAGCGTTCCCCTTCTTTTTGCGGCATTTTTTTCGATTGTGCCGTGAACATTCTCCGCAAGCAGTTTTTCAACCATGTCGACTTTGCCTGCCGGCAGTAAATCCGTGTATATTTTGTCTATGCCCAGTTTTTCGGCAATGTAATCCGCGGCAGCTTTGGAGTCGCCGGTAAGCATGACGGTTTGTTTTACGCCGGCTTTTTTCAGCCGCCGCACCGCTTCTGCGGAATTCGGCTTCGGTTCGTCGGTGATGACAATGTGACCGGCATAAAATCCGTCTACGGACACGTGAACGATGGTTCCGAAGCGGCTGCAGTTACGCCATTTTGCGTTAATCGAATCCATAAGGCGCGAGTTTCCCGCGTAAATGTCTTTTCCGTCTACGGCGGCGCGTATGCCCTGCCCTGCAATTTCGGTTACGTTTGTAACGCGGTTTTCAAACAGGGGGCCTTCCACATCGGCGCCGGTACGTCTGCGGTATTCTTCTTTAATCGATAAGGAAATCGGGTGGTTTGAATAACGCTCGGCGGCAGCCGTCAATTCAAGCAGCTGTTCTTCGTTGATTGTATCGGCGTGAACGGCGGTTACCGTAAAAACACCGCGCGTAAGTGTGCCGGTTTTGTCAAAAACGGCGGTTTGCACTTGCGCCAAAGCTTCAAGATAATTGCCGCCTTTAATTAAAATGCCGTGTTTTGACGCGCAGCCGATTCCCGCAAAAAAGCCCAGCGGAACCGAAATGACGAGGGCGCAGGGGCAGGAAATGACCAAAAATATGAGGGCGCGCTGTACCCACACCGCCCATTGACCGCCGAAAAAGAGCGGGGGCACCACCGCGAGC
>CAUTRX010000024.1:0-7985 GCA_963540775.1 uncultured Treponema sp.
GTTGCGCGACGAAGTAAATAAAAACTTCAAATTGGACACCACTTCGGGTTCCGAACTGCGGGCATCTTCAACCAAAACCAATATAAACCGGTATAAATCGTAAAAATGCGTCACCAGCATTTGGACAAGCTCTTTTGCCTCTGTGTTTGCATTGTTGACCATGGTTGCCAAATTCCGCGCGAATTCGGGGTCTTTTAATCCGTCGTTTACATAGCTGCGTATCAATACCATATCGTTTTTTTCGCCGCGCTGAAAAGACTGTTCAAAAGCGCTTAAAACGCGGTCGCTGTCGTTACATGCATACACGGTTGTCGAAAATTCGGTTTTCTTTTCGGGGTCGGTAAAAAAACCTTCAAGAATAATATCATTTAAAAGCGCCCGTATTTTGTCTTCAAAGTACCTGCTTAAAAAGGTTTTTATAATTTGTAATGGGTTTACCCACAAAAAAGATACGGCGGAGTCTTTTTTTAACACGGCATTGTTTTCGTCATTGTATGAAGCCATGGGAACAATCGGAAAATCGCCGAACAGCTCTTTTGTTTCGCGCTCAAGCCGCTGATCCTGCAATTCGACTTTTATACGCTGCTCTTCGGCATGAAATTTTGTCCGCATACGTGTAACGTAGTCGGAAAGCGGAGTCGATTTTAACGAATCGCTTTCCGGTCTTATTTCGGAATCTTCCTTTGCGATTGCAATACAAATTTTCAATGTTTCGGCGTCGAGCACCTTTGTCAAAACACCCGCCAGTTTTTTTAAATGCGTAATTACCTGTTCCTGCGTCAGCGATTTTCCGCCGGAACCGGCCGAAGCGATTGCCGTAAGTGCACGCGCCAAAGACGCATCTATGCGCACCGCCGAGGAAACGTAATACAACTCCTGCAGTACGGAGGCGGTTTCTTTTATGGGCACCGGATTAAATCTGTTTTGCGGATCAAGCGAACTGAATTCGGGATTGAACAATTTCAAAAGCGGAATAAAATTAAACCGGCATAAATCGTAAAACAGCTCAAGATTTTTAAGCGTTCCTTCTATTTGCGTAAAAGGGGCGGTACGCAAAACTTTAAAAAGCTGCTCGAGCGTGTGATTTTGCGACTCCACTTCGCGCTGAATATTCGCGCTTTGCGCAAGTTTGGTTTTTCGTTTTTCGTAGGCAAACATTTCCAATTTTGCTTTGTCGTCGTCGGAATATCCGGTTTGAATAAGCATATCGTACATACGGTTTTTTATCTGCATACCTTCAGCTTTGGACATAAAGCCTAAAAGTTTAAAAAAAGGTGTTGTGTGTGTATACAGTAAAAAAATCAGCTCTCCGAATGCCGGAAGTAAATCGCCTTTTTTATACAAAGGAGGCTGCATTTGCCTCAGCTGCGATTCCAGTTTTCTTAACTGCTTTTTTTGCGGCGTGTCGGCCGTTCTTTCCGCGAATAACGATTTAAAAAAATCGATCAGCTGCTTTAAAATACCCATACATATATTGTAAAGGGATTATTCCGTTTTGACAATAAGTCCGTCAAAAATTTTCCGATAATCGTCGCAGCTTTGTGCCGAAACGACCGCTTTTCTTAAAAGGGAACCGCCTTGTACGCCCTTTATGTAAGCGCAAAAGCGTTTGCGCATTTCGCGGCAGGCAGGAATTTCGCCCTTATCCGCACACAAAAGTTCCAATTCCCGAAAAGCCGCGTGCAAACGCTCCGCTATACTCACTTCGGAATAGGCGCCTGTTTGCAAAAGCTCGCGTGTTTGACGGAACACAAAAGGGTTTCCCATAGCGCCTCGCGCAAACATAACGGCGGCACAGCCGGTTTGCAGAAAAATATCGCGCGCGTTTTCGGGGGTAAAAATATCGCCGGAGGCGAATATCGGAATTTTTCCGTCCGCAGCCCGAACCGCTGCCGCTATAATGTTTTTGTCCGCTTTTCCTTCATAACCCTGCGCTCGGGTACGGCTGTGAATCGTCACGGCAGCGGCGCCCGCTTCATACGCCGCTTGCAGTGCATCCGGCCATGTTATATGATCCGCATCCCAGCCGGAACGTATTTTCACCGTCACGGGAAGAGGAACCGCACGAACCGCCGCACGAACAACAGTGTACAGTTTTTCCGGCTCTTTGGTTAAAAAAGAACCAGCCCCGCTTTTTATGATTTTAGGCACCGGACACCCCGCATTTATATCGATAAGTTCGGGGTGTACACGTTCGTACACGATACGTGCGGCGGCGGCAACCGTGGCCGCATTTCCGCCGAAAATTTGCACCGCGTAAACGTCTTCTCCGTCGGCGCGTTCCATAATTACAGCGGTTTTATCCGAACCGCGCACCAAAGCTTCCGAGGAAACCATTTCGGTATAAGCAAAATTTGCCCCGCCTGCACGGCACACGGAACGGAATGCGCGGTCGGAATAACCTGCAACCGGCGCAAGAAATAAATTCCCTTCAAGACGGAGCGGGCCAATGTCCACCGGGTGGTAAAAAGATTGTTCTCCGGGCAATGGTGTGTCCTGCGGCGGCTATTCGCTCAAACGGAAAAAGGCGCAACTGTTTTTCCACAGGCGGGCGGCGAGTTCTTCCATGTCCATTTCGAGCATTTCGGCCAAAAAAGTGACGGTGGACGGTATGTACGACGGCATATTGCGCTTACCGCGGAATTCGGCGGGTACCATAAACGGACTTTCCGATTCAATCAAAATACGGTCGAGGGGAAGGTTCAATACCGTTTCGTGTAAATTGCGCGCATTGCGGTATGTAAGATTTCCCGCAAACGAAAAATACAGATTCAAATCGAGGGCTTTTTTCGCGTAAGCGGCGTCTTCCGAATAGCAGTGCAGTACACCGCCGGCAGAGGGAATACGCTCGGACAAAATATCAAGCACATCCTTTCCCGCGTCGCGATTGTGAATGATAACGGGCATATTCATTTTTTCAGCCAATTCAAGCTGAGTGATAAACAGCTCTATTTGTGAGCGCTTATCTCCGAATTTGCGGAAATAATCCAGCCCCGTTTCACCGAGTGCAACGACATTGGGCAGCTTTAGGTTTTCTTCGACGATTTTTATCCAATCACGACCGGGATTGTTTACTTCGGACGGAGCGACCCCTACGGCGTGGTATACCCCCGGCACCGATTTTAAGTTTCCGTATACGGGGGAAAAATCGTGCAGACTGTTGCAAATGCTGATAATCCGGGTAACGCCGGCTTGCTTTGCTTCCTGAATAACTCGAAGCTGCTCAATAGGATCTTCATAGATGAGCCCGATATGGGCGTGAGTATCAAAAAACTGCATGGCTTTCTTCCAAAAAAGATAATTACGGGACAGTACAACCCCGAACAAATGCAACCATCAAGAATTCATGCATTCTTACCGATAAGCATAACACAGGAATTGTGTATCGTCAACAAATCTTTTAAACATTTTCGGCATTTACAGCGGCACACGTGTGTATCGGGCGGCTTTAAACGCAAAAAACTTTTTTGTCGGACACTGTATTTACGTTTGACATAGCAGCCGTCTGATGATATACTGGAAACGGTATCTATACACTTATGGAGAAAAGGCGTGGCCCGTACCCGTACATATAAAAGAATGGAAAAAAACTTCGTGCATTCGGTAATGCGCTTTTTCACCGGCGTATTCCGTAAAGCAGCCGTTTTTTTTTCCGCAGTATTCCGGTTTTGCGATCGAAAATTGACGGTTATGATTGTGCCGCATTCGCAAAGCAGGGTTATTAATTTTAGAACGAATTTGTTTTCTTTGGGTGCGGGAACCGTTTTGGTATTCGGTATTTTAATTTCGTTTGTGTACTTTAACCGGCGCGTAACGGCATCCGCACAGGAAATCGCGCGGCTCGAAGACGAAAACCGAAAAACGCTGGCAAGTTTGGATGAACTGCGCGACGAAAACAACAACCTTTTGCAAACGGCGGAGCGGTTTCAAAAAACGCTGGGGCAGGCGCTTGCACTCATCGGTATAAATCAAACGTCGATAACAAAGGATCCGCACCAAAACGGCGATTTGTCTTCCCTTTTCAATATAAAAGAAACGGCGCGCGGCTCGGTAAAAGAGAGCGCCGATATTCGCGAGCTTTCCAATTATCTGGAAAACGCCGTTCAGCCCATAGAGCAAATCGGGAAAATGCTGCAAACGCAAGGCGCTATGTTTTCGGACACGCCGAATGTATGGCCCATAAAGGGCGGACTGGGGCATTTTTCCATGCCGTTCGGACAAACGCTGCACCCGATTACCGGACAGTGGTACATTCACAAAGGGCTTGATATTTCCACTTACCGTTCAGGCGATCCGGTTATATCGACGGCAAACGGTCAGGTCGTTACCGTTACTTACGATGCTTCTTTCGGAAATTATATTATCATTCAGCATAAATACGGATATTACACACGATATGCGCACTTACAGTCCACACGCGTAAAAACGGGGCAATTCGTTTCTCAAGGCGATGTTATCGGAACAATCGGAAACACGGGTATTTCTACGGGGGCGCATTTGCACTACGAAGTGCACATCGGATCGGATGTTGTGGATCCGGCAAAATACGTTAATATAAAACTCAAGAATTAACCCGCATTTTTAAACGGGAGCATTCCATGATTACACCTGCACAGCATGACGATATTTCAATCCATACCCTTGTCGGCACCGGCGCTTTTATTAAAGGCGATTTACGGCTGGACGGTTTTATCCGGCTTGACGGCGATATAGACGGCAATATTGAAACTTCGGGCAATATAATTATCGGCGACCGCGCCCGGGTACGCGGCAACATAAAAGCGTATTCCGCCGTAATACACGGCATCGTTGAGGGCAATATAGACGCTCCCGAGAGCGTTCGGCTGTCTTCTTCGGCGGCGGTAAAGGGCGACATCATTACAAAAAAAATGTCCGTCGAAGAACGGGCCGTTATACAGGGGCACTGTATCGCCCTCGAAAGCGAAGACGATTTTGCCTCTTCCCGGTCCGAATGGCTCGACAAAAAAGCGATTTTACAAAAAACCCTTTCAAAACGGCGGGACGGCGCGGAATGGAACTACTGAACCCGCTGAATATTTCGCCTTTTTTTACCGTCACGGATAATTCCGTACGGAAAAAAGAAAAAGAAAAAACGGGGATACGCGCAAAAAAAGAATTTGATGCCATTTTAAGAACGCGTACCGCCGCGGAAAGCGTACCGGAGGAAAACGCCGCTTTTACACCGGAAACGGCGAGTACAAAACTCGATACCGTCCTGTTCGACGAAAAATTAACCGAACTTATCGATGCCGTATACGCGTGCGGCGACGCACTGAAAAAAAGGCCGTTTACGGACACGTTTTTGGCGTATAAACAAAGTTTGTCGTGCTTTATGCGCTTTGTCGTAGACAATTCTTACGAAGTGGAAGTCCGCGAACGGCGCAAGGGTAAAAAACGCCGCATTTTGGTAACCGTCCAAATAATAAACGCAAAACTGGACGAATTGGCAACGGGAATTCTGTACAACCAAATCGATCAATTAAAAATTTTGGCTAAAGTTGAGCAAATAAACGGCATTTTAATCGACTTTATGTCCTAATGCCGCCGGAGGAATGTCATGTTCGAAGACGATATAGATAATTTGAGTAACGAAGAGCTGCTCGCGCTCGAAGACACCGATATACTGCATGAGGAACAGACAGCCGGCACCGAAAACGTTCCGTTCGATTTTCCCTCTCCGCTGTACCGGCTTTCGCTGGATTATTCAAACAACTACAACCGCAAGCAGGCGATTCGGTTATTGTGCCGACGCGTTACGGTAAAGATATGGCGCGCGTTTTGGGTACTGCCAAAAAGCCCGTCGGCGTGCGGCCTCTGGATATTGTCGTTATTGAACGCATTGCCGGCGAACAGGATCTGAAGCGCGCAGAACAACTGAAAAAAAAAGAAACGGAAGCGCTGCGGATTTTTAAAGAAAAAACCGCGGCACACAAACTCGAAATGAAACCCGTCGGCGTACACTATCTTTTGGAAGAACAAAAGGTTTTGTTTTTTTTCAGTTCGGAAAGCCGTGTGGATTTCCGCGAATTGGTTAAAGATTTGGTTTCCGTTTTTAAAATCCGTATAGAACTGCGGCAGATCGGTGTCAGAGACGAATCGCGGCATACGGGCGGCTTGGGCGTTTGCGGAAGAGCCTATTGCTGCCACGCCGTGTCCGACAAGCTGCGTCCCGTTTCCATCCGCATGGCAAAAGAACAAAACCTTTCGCTTAATTCCATGAAAATTTCGGGACAATGCGGCCGGCTTTTGTGCTGTTTAGCTTACGAACATGATTGGTACTCCGAAGCGCGTAAAAAAATGCCGGGCGAAGGCTTGCGCATTTTTTACGACAATACCAATTTCCGCATTACCGAATCGAACCCCATTACCGGTATGATAAAAATGTCGGGCGAAGACGGACGTGTGTTGGAAATCGCGTCTTCGCGCTTTAAACAAACGGAAGGAAGGTGGCGTTTAGCCGATTAAAAACACGATAAATCGCTGGCAGCATGCGGAATCTTTATGTCGGCGCAACACTCAAAGAACCGCCCGCCATTCTCCCTCCGCACTTTATGGAGCTATGGCTCCCTGCCGTGCGGAGCTATGTCTCCATGCTGTCGGGAGCTATGCATCCCTGTCCTCCGCCCGCTACCGCAAAACCCAAATGCTTGCTTCTTCAGCCCGGCAGGGTTCTTTATTCCAATCTTTGTAGAATTTGACGGAACCGAAGCCGGCTTCTTCCGCATAGGCCGACAATTCCTGCGTAGACGGAATATGTATAGCAACGTCGGTGCGGACGGGCAGCGTCTCCGAATTTCCGTGTTCCAGTGTTTGGGTGAGCGTACAAAACCCGTCGGCGTCTTCTTTCACGGTGGAAATCAATTTTACACGCATACTTTCTCGTACCGGCATAATGTCCGGTAGGTGCAAAACAAGTACTCCGTTTTGCTTGAGTGCACCGCGGCAGTCGTAAAAAAATTTGCGCAGTAAAACCGGATCGCGGATAAAATAGATAAATCCTTCGAGAACCATAATGCAGCGGTAAAAATCTTTTGCTAAAAATCTGCCGATTTCCGCGGCGGTCATTTGAAAAAATCGGATTGTTTCGTTCGGCAGACGCCGGCGCCGTATTGCTTTATCGATAAAATCATGACAAGAATCAATTCCGGTTACGTCAAATCCCTTTCGGGCAAGCGCGTGTTCGTAAGTACCCGTGCCGCAGCCGATACGCAAAACTTTAACCGGATCGGCATAGTCTTCTAAAAGCGCATCAAAAAAAGTGCTTTGCTCCGCCCCTATCGGGTAAAGTTCATCATAGTACTCAACGATATTCTCTAAATATTCCATCCGTATAACTATAGCATATTCGGCGAAAAAAAACTTCCGCAATAGCGCCTTTTTTCAGTTTTTTTATTACGGAACTCCGTTTGCCTATCCGGCAAAACCGTATGCGCCGTACAAAATAAAAGTTACGCTGGACTAACCTCAAAGAATGAATTATCTTTAATGCACGAGGAAAATAATGCTGAACATAAACAACAATGCCGCACATATCAAGCGGGAAATTCTGGTACGCATAGCAAAATTGCAGCTTGAAGGAAAACTCGAAGAAGGAGTGCACTATATTCCGCGCGAAATGATACCGCGCAACAGCACGCCCATGCGTTGTTGCGTTTTTCATGACCGGGAAATCATACGTATGCGCGTTATGGCGCGGCTGGGCTGTTCGGTCGAAAATTACAATGAAGAAAAAACGCTTGCGGAATATGCCAAAGAAGCGCTGGAGCGTTCAAAACCCACATGGCCTATGCTGACGGTACTGGACGAAGCATGCAATGCCTGCGTAAAAAGCCGCTTTATGGTAACAAACGCCTGCCAAGCCTGTTTGGCGCGCCCCTGCATGATGAACTGCCCTAAAAAAGCGATAGAAATTAAAAACGGCAGGGCACACATTGAAGAAGAAAAATGCATCAACTGCGGCTTGT
>CAUTRX010000025.1:0-7948 GCA_963540775.1 uncultured Treponema sp.
CGACGGGCAACTGATTGTCGGAGAAAAAGGCGACGGTCCGCAAAAATCGCCGACCTTCCCCGAGTTGTGCTGTCATACGGTCGAAGATATGCAGATTATGAACGACCGCGATTTAATCAGCTTCAAGGTAACCGAAGATGATATAAAATTGCAGCGCGAAAAAATCATTCCGTATTGGGAAAACCGTTCAATCCGCAGCAGAATTATCCGTTCAATGAATGAAAAATGGAAGGCCTGCTACGGTGCCGGTATTTTTACCGAATTTATGGAACAGCGCGGCCCCGGACATACAGTCGGTTCCGGTAAAATCTACGAAAAAGGTTTTATGGACTATAAAAAGGACATAGCCGCCGAAATCGAAAAGCTTGACTTTTTGCACGATCCTGAAGCTTTTTCCCGCCAAGAACAGCTTCGTGCGATGGATATCGCCTGCGATGCGATTATCATTCTCGGCGAACGCTACAGCAAATTGGCGGCCGACATGGCAAAAAAAGAAAAAAATTCCGCGCGCAAAGCGGAGCTCTTGCAGATTTCGGAAAACTGCAAAGTTGTTCCCGCTCACAAACCGCAAACCTATTGGCAAGCGCTCCAGATGTACTGGTTTGTGCACTTGGGCGTTACCACCGAATTGAACCCTTGGGACGCATACAGCCCCGGCCGCCTCGACCAGCACTTGTTCCCCTTTTACGAAAAAGACTGCGCCGACGGCAGTTTAAACGACGAAAAAGCGCTTGAGCTTTTGGAATGCTTGTGGGTCAAATTCAACAATCAACCCGCTCCGCCCAAAGTCGGTATTACCTTAAAGGAAAGCAGCACCTATACGGACTTTGCCAACATCAATACCGGCGGTATTACCGAAGACGGTCAAAACGGCGTTAATCCGGTCAGTTATTTGATTTTGGACTGCATGGACGAAATGAAGCTTTTACAGCCCAGTTCCAACGTGCAAATAAGCCGCAAAACGCCGCGCAAATTCCTTAAGCGCGCGTGCGAAATCTCCCGGAAAGGTTGGGGACAGCCCGCTTTTTACAATACCGAAGCAATCATTCAGGAATTGCTGAATGCCGGAAAAACAATCGAGGATGCCCGCCGCGGCGGTACCAGCGGTTGTGTGGAAACCGGTGCGTTCGGAAACGAAGCGTATATTTTAACCGGCTATTTTAACCTTCCCAAAATTCTTGAATTGACGTTGAACAACGGTTATGATCCGGTAACCAAGCAACAGCTCGGTTTGGAATTGGGACACGCTAAAGATTTTAAATCTTATGAAGAACTGTTTGAAGCCTATAAAAAACAGGTCAAATACTTTATAGATATTAAAATTGAAGGCAGCAATATTATCGAAAAAATCTACGCCGATTACATGCCCGCCCCCTTCTTATCGGTTATCACAAATGACTGTATTTCGAGAGGCAAGGACTATAACGCAGGCGGTGCCCGCTACAACACCAACTATTTGCAGGGCGTCGGTATCGGAACCATTACGGACTCTTTGGCCGCCATTAAATATAATGTGTTCGACAAAAAGAAGTTCACAATGGAAGAACTTATGAGCGCAATGGAGTCTGACTTTGAATCGAATCCCGTTATTGCAAACCTTGTGCGCAATAAAACGCCCAAATACGGTAACGACGACGATTATGCCGACAGCATTATGAAAGAGGTTTTCGAATTCTATCAGGGAACGGTTACCGGCCGTCCGAATATGAAAGGCGGTACCTATCGCGTCAACATGCTGCCGACCACCTGTCACGTGTATTTCGGCGATGTTATGTTGGCAAGCCCGAACGGACGCAAAGCGCATAAACCGCTTTCCGAAGGTATTTCGCCGGAAAAAGGCGCCGATACCAAGGGACCGACGGCGGTAATCAAGTCGGCGGCAAAGATGGATCATTTGAGCACGGGCGGTACCCTGCTTAACCAAAAGTTTACGCCGAGCGTTGTTGCGGGTGAAGACGGCTTAAACCACATGGCGGACTTTGTGTCTTCGTACTTTACTATGGACGGTCATCACATTCAGTTTAATGTTATCGATCGCGCCGTGTTATACGAAGCGCAAAAAAATCCCGAAGAATACAAGGATTTGATTGTCCGCGTTGCCGGCTACAGCGACCACTTTAGAAACCTGAGCAAAGCTTTGCAGGACGAAATTATTGAAAGAACGGAACAGTCTTTTGCCTAAAAAACTGCGGTTCTTGTTTTAAACTCGACGGGCTGTCGAAAAGTGATCGGCTTTTTCGGCAGCCCCTTTCCGTTTATATTTTATTTTTGGGGGATGTATGAAAGTAGGATTTATCGGTTGCGGCAATATGGCGAAAGCTATGATTTCGGGAATTATAAAAAGCAAATTATGTGCGCCCAAAGATATCATGGCCTTTGACGTGTACACGGCGGGATTGCAGGCGGCTTCAAACGATTTGGGAATTACCGCAGCGGCGGATAATAAAAGTATTGCCCGCAGTGCCGATGTTATCGTATTGGCGGTAAAACCGCAGTTTTACGAAACCGTTATTACGGATATAAAAGACACGCTTACGGCAAACTGCGTCGTTGTGACGATTGCGCCGGGTAAAACCTTATCACAGCTGGAAACGTGGTTCGGTAAAAGTGTAAAACTTGTGCGCACTATGCCGAACACACCCGCCATGGTCGGCGAAGGAATGACCGCCGTGTGCGCAAATAAAGCTGTCGGCGAAGACGAACTTAAAACCGTTCGCGCATTGCTGGACAGTTTCGGAAAAACCGAAGTTGTCGCCGAATACATGATGGATGCGGTTGTCGCCGTCAGCGGAAGCTCTCCGGCTTACGTGTTTATGCTTATCGAAGCTATGGCCGATGCCGCCGTCATGGGCGGAATGCCCCGCGGTGCTGCCTATACCTTCGCTGCACAAGCAGTTTTGGGAAGCGCAAAAATGGCGCTCGAAACGGGAAAACATCCGGGCGAATTAAAGGATATGGTATGTTCGCCGGCCGGAACGACGATAGAAGCGGTACGCGTACTGGAAAGTGCCGGTTTTAGAAGTGCCGTTATCGAAGCGATGGAGGCATGCATCGAAAAATCGCGGAATATGTAAATGTGAACCGGCCGCCCCCGCTGTGCCGGACACTTTTGTAAAAAAATCCAACAGCCGTAAACGGAGGAACTATGCAGGAAAAAGAACAGTGGTCTTCCCGCTTCGGGTTTATTATGGCGGCGGTCGGTATGGCAGTCGGTACCGGAAATATTTGGCGTTTTCCGCGCGTTGCCGGAACTAACGGCGGCGGAAGTTTTTTAATCGCCTATCTTATTGCCAATATAACATGGGTTGCCCCGCTTATCATCACCGAAATCGCTGTCGGTAAACAAACGCGGCTGGGGACGGTGGGTACGTTTAAACATTTTGCCGGAGAAAAAAGGACGTGGCAGGGATTATGGATCGGTTTTGTATGCGCCGCAATAACTTTTTACTATGTAATCGTTCTTGCGTGGGCACTGCGTTATCTTGTCTATGCGCTTTCGGGAACTTTTACTCACACGCAAGATACTGAAGCACTGTGGAATTCTTTTATTCATAACCCCGTACAAAGCATACTTTTTCAGATTTTGGCTTTATTGCCTGTAGGTTTTATTTTGTACCGCGGTGTAAACAAGGGCTTGGAAAGAGCCGGAAAATATATGATACCGCTTTTGTTTTGTTGCTTGCTGTATTCGGCATTTTGGGCATTGTCAAAAAAAGGCGCTGTGCAAGGGCTGCGGTACTTATTTGTTCCCTCGCTCGACGGGCTCAAAAATCCTTCAACATGGCTGAACGCTTATACCCAAGCGGCGTGGTCTTCCGGAGCCGGCTGGGGAATGATGCTGACTTACGCAAACTACATGAAAAAGAATGAGGACATAACGCTCAACGGTTTATTGATTACGGGCAGCGACATTATCGGTGCAATAGTTTCGGCTCTGGTAGTGCTGCCCGCCGTGTTTGCTTTTTCCGCATCGGAAGGCGCCGCCCTCGATGTGTTAAAACAGGGCAATGTCGGACTCACCTTTGTGTATTTGACAAAGCTGTTCGGTTCGATTCAAGGCGGTGTTCTGATTTCATCTTTATTTTTTATCGCCTTGTCGCTGTCCGCACTGACATCTCTTTTGCCGCAAGTGGAAGTCATTGTAAAAAATTTTATTGACTTCGGATTTTCGAGAAAAAAAGCCGTTGTAATCATTATGACCGCTTGTTTTATTTTCGGCATTCCCTCGGCGCTGAGTATCGACTTTTTCAACAATCAGGATTGGGTATGGGGAATCGGCTTATTGGTATGCGGCCTGTTTTACGCATTGACGGTCTACCGTTTCGACATTGCAAAATTCCGGCAGGAATTGATTAATCCGACCAGCGATTTTAGGATCGGCAGATGGTACGATTGGTGCATCTCGGTTTATCCGTTTTTTCTTGCAGTCATTATCGTGTGGTGGTTTATTCAATCCGTACAATGGTCAAAAAACTGGCTCACCCCTTTTGCCGTCGATAATCCGGGAACGGTTGTCGTACAATGCGTGTTATCCGGTTTGGTGTGTGTATTGCTGAATAAAAGAATCAACCGAAAACTCGGATGATACGGCGTTTATATTATGCTAGATGTACGCCGGATGGAACGCTGATAGGGGTAATATTATCCCATGTAGCGATCCAGCTTCCGGCCGATACAACCGAGAAACTTGCCGGAAGTTTGTTCTGCTATTCAAGCTCCTGTGCAAGTACAATGTGATTTTCATAGATGAACCGGGGCAAGGCTAAGCCCTGCGGCAGTGCGGAAGGGAGAGGGCAAGGGGGAGAGTTGTGTCTAAGGTGTTTCTTCCTCCCCTAAGCCCTTAATAGGTTTTTACCCGGCGTTCGAAATAGCCCTGCGGATGATCGCAAACGGGGCATTTTTGCGGTGCCTTATCGCCGAAGTGAATATGGCCGCAGTTCGTACAAATCCAAAACACTTTTTCGCCGTCTTTGTACAAAGAGCCGTCTTTTAAGCGCGCAAGCAAAGCCATGTAACGCTCTTCGTGTTCTTTTTCGATTTTACCGACCATTTCAAAAAGGGCGGCAATGCGCGTAAAGCCTTCCTCTTTTGCGGTTTTTGCAAAATCGTCATACATTTCCGTCCATTCGTAGTGTTCGCCTTGGGCAGCTGCCAAAAGGTTTTCGGTTGTCGTCGGAACTTCGCCGCCGTGCAGTTCTTTGAACCATATTTCGGCGTGTTCCTTTTCGTTTCCCGCCGTTTCTTCAAAAAAACGCGCGATTTGGTTGTAGCCTTCTTTTTTTGCCTTCGATGCAAAATAGGTGTACTTGTTGCGTGCTTGACTTTCGCCCGCAAAAGCGGCCATCAAATTTTGTTCGGTTTTCGAACCCTTTAATTCAGCCATATGAGCCTCCGTTGATATGGTGTCAATGCCGAAAAGCCTCGTCCGCTTACAATCGGCATTTTTTGTTTTTACTATTTTAGCGCCGCATGTGCCTTGCGTCAAGAACAATCAGCGGTAGGGATTTAACAACGCTTCCAGTTTTTCCCTGCCGATAAGCTTTATAAAGCCCGCAAGTCGCGGCCCCTGCGTTTTCCCGATAAGCACGCGGTACACCGCCTCGAACATCGCCTTAGGTTCAATGCCCGCTTCTTCGGCAACCGCATACAGCGCCTGCGACAGGGGCTTTTCTTCAAGAGCGTCCAGCTTGGGAAGAATATCGGCAATGATTTTTCCGATACACAGGGTTTCCGCCTCATTCAAATCTTCCTTTGTACAGTCGCCGGGATTTTTCAGCCTAAAGCGGAACTCTTCGGGAGCGCATTCGGTTATCCAATACCGGGCGCATTCGCAGCGCTTGCGGAATCGTTCAACCTGTTCGGTCTTTATATCCGGGCAGGATGCGAGCACCGCCTCTATATCGCCTGAAGCCGTTTGCAGCATATTGCACAAATGGCGGAACGGAACCTGATACGAAATGCAGGAAGGCATACCGTCTTTAACCTGCGATAATTCATAAATCCGCTTTTCCTTTTCGAACACTTCGTCATTTTTCGCCTTGTCGACACCCCAAGCAATGCGTTCGGTTTTATCATAATCTTCGTAAGTTTTAATAACGTCCAAATCGAAACTGATTGAAAACTCCGTATTCGGCCGCGTGCCCGCAAAAAGATAGCGCGCAATTTCGGGCTGATACACCTGCAGTACATCGTCCAAGCTGATAACCTTTCCCTTCGAGGAAGACATTTTGCCGGGCAAACCCTTTATACCGATAAAGTCGTAGCGGAAACTCACCGGAGCGGGCCAGTTGTAAATCTCTTGCGATACCAACCGCGCCGTGTCGAAAGAACCGCCTTGACTATGGTGATCTTTTCCCGCAGGCTCGAACACCGTTTTTTCAAACTGCCAGCGCATCGGCCAATCCACGCGCCAGCCCAGCTTCAATTCTTTGGACGAACGCAAATCCGCCTTTTCGCTGTGGCCGCAGCTCGTACAGCGGTATTCCACACCGTATTCCCCGTCGTAAGACAAAATCTCGGTCGTATCCTTATTGCACTTACAGCAAAACGCCGCCGCAGGCCAGTATTCCTCGTTTTCGGGAATCTTGTGAGCATCGTCGCGGTAACGGTTCAAACAATCTTTGATTTTTTCGCGGTTTTGTAAGGCGGTTTTCATCCCCTCCGCATACATACCCGAACGGTAACGCTCCGCCTGATATAAAAACTCGGGCTCAATCCCCACAAGGGGCAGCGCCTGTTCAACATCAACCTCGTGATGACGTGCATACGAAGCATCGCGCCCCGTCGTATCCGGTACCATTGTAATCGGAAAACGCAAATGCGCTTCAAGCGTTTTTTTGTCCGGCATATTTTCCGGCACTTTGCGGAACACGTCGTAATCGGCCCACGAAGAAATAAAACGCACCGTTTTTCCCAGCCGCCTCAGTGCGCGCACCACCAAATCCACCGATATAATTTCGCGGAAATTCCCGATATGAACGGTCCCCGACGGCGTAATCCCCGACGCGCAGGTGTACGAATCCAAGTCCCCGCGCTCGCGGATTATCTTTTGTGCACATTGATCCGCCCAGTGAACCGCCTGCACTGCATTCTTTTTTTCAGTATTGCTCATTTATTCAGTATAACAAAAAAAGTACCCCTGTACAACGGGGGATTCACAGGCTGTTACGCATAAGATTTATCATAAAAAAGCGGGCCGCGCGCATAGTTATCGCTGGGCACCCAGCCTAACAGCGGGAAGCCTCTTTCGATAACGATTTGCTGGCTCCGATCAAGATTACCGAAATTGGCTAACGGACGAGGCGCGCTTGCCTCCGCTCTTTGTGAGCACCTAAAAAAAATCCACCCCTACCTTAAAAAAAACATATTGCGCTTTTAAAAACCTCTGCTATACTTTAAGAAAAAGGAGACAACCTCTTGTGAAAAACTTTGCAGCGGAATTCCGAAAAAACGGGGTACTCACATTATTGGCGGTTCCTGCGCTTATTCTAATGGTTTTATTCCGCTATCTGCCGATCGGCGGAATTATATTGGCATTTAAGCGATTTACTATTCCCAAAGGAATTTTCGGCAGCAGCTGGATCGGTTTTGAAAATTTTAAATTCTTATTTTTAACTAAAGATGCTTTTATTATTACCCGCAACACGCTGTGTTACAATGCCGTTTTTATCGTATTGAACTTGATTTGTGCGGTTGCAACGGCGATTGCATTAAATGAACTTTCAAATAAAAGAGCCGCAAAACTGTACCAAACCGTTTTTATGGCGCCGTATTTTTTGTCGTGGGTGGCAATCTCTTTTATCGCCTTTGCCTTTTTGAATAAAGACGGCGGATTGCTCAATATGCTGATTCGGAAAACGGGCGGTACGGAAATCAGTTGGTATTCGCAGACAACCTATTGGCCGCTCATTATCATCATTGCGCAGCTGTGGAAAAACCTCGGATACGC
>CAUTRX010000026.1:0-7679 GCA_963540775.1 uncultured Treponema sp.
AAAGGCTTCAACCGTATTAACTTCGTTTACCGACTTATTCGATGTATTGTGCCACGTTTTGAGTTTATGCACGCTGTTTCCGCAGCGTTTTGCCGATTTTTCGATAGACGGTCAAAATCCCGCCGACTTTTTGCAGGATTTTTCACCCGTGCTGTCGGATTTTGAAAAATCGCTCGCCGATTCGGACACGGTATTGACCGGCGATTTAGCTGAATACGAAATCGTTCCGCGACTGCGTTCCTTTATGTCGGCGCTGCATACATTTGAGGACAGCCCATGTTGATTCTTCAAGCAGGCAGTGCCATCGCAGCTCGGCAAAATTCGAAATTAATTCCTATAGCTTTACTCATCATCGCCGCCCTTGTCGTGTTTCTCGTGTTGCGGCAGCTGCTTATATACCTTTTAAAGCGAATGAAAGAGGAGCAGGGCAGTGTGCCTAAAAAACTCGACTCGAAACTTTTAAAAGCAAACGGAGAACGGTTGGGCTTATCAAACGACGAAATAGTCTTTTTGGATGCATTGTGCCGCAGCAGCAAAATAACCGATTTACCTCTGCTGGCCGACACCGGACGCTGTATAAGCGAACAATTTAAAACCATGTACGAATACATATGCATCCGGGAAGCCGATACGGCAAAAGGCGAAGCCCAAAAACTGCAATTGTTTACGATCATTCACAAAATAGAAAACGGTAAACGCGCTTTAAGCATGGTCACAAGCAGTACCGCTTTTCCGTCAGGCTTACCCGTATCCTATACGGATGAAGCCGGTGTAAGTTTTCCGGCGGCAATAATCGAAAATACCGATACGGAAATGATTTTATCAATTGCGCAAAAAAAAGACGGTACTAAAATCAAACCGCCGCCCCTTTCAAAAATAGAACTTACCATTCAGTTAAAAAGCGGCATTGCCTATATTATTTCGCCGCGCATTATACGTTATCAGCAGAGAAGAGAATACGAAGAAATGGTTGTAACACACACTAAAGATATAATCCCCATTTTGCAGCGCCGTTTTAGACGTGTTCAAACCGCCCTCCCCTGCACGTTCCGTTCTTTAAAGGTAAGCATGGAAAAAGATTCCAAGCAATATCATCCGCAGGGAGCCGAATATCCGGGTACCATAAACGATATTTCCGCCGGAGGCTGTAGGCTTAGAACAATGCTTCCGATTAAAGAAGGACAATACATCCAAATTGTTATACAATTAGGCAGAGAACAGATAGACAGCATCGTGGGTATTGTGGTAAGATTGAAACAAGACACCGATATGAAAAACTCGCTTTTACACATACGTTTTATCCGCATGGCAAAAAAGGCAAGAAATGTTGTTTTTTCGTTAGTGTACAATTATCGGGAAAATCTGAAAATAAGCCATTTGAATTAACCGGAGTCCCCATGGAAGTATTGGAACTTAGAATCACACACAGCGAGTCGGGCTATATCTATTACCGCATCTCATACGAAGCGACGGCGGTGCTATCTTTTATGGAAAAGACACAAGAACTGCCCGTACACTTTACCATCGAAACAAGTGCAAGCGGCGCTAAAGACATTGAATTGACGCTGAAAGGCGAGGTAGACTACCCTCTTTTGCCGATCATACGGGCGATAAAAGAAAAAATACTCGAAATGGACAAAAGGGGACAACTGCCCTGTTGACGTTCTATACCGACTCTCCCGAAAAAACAATCGATTTGGGCGAAAAAATCGGTTCTTTTTTATGCGCCGGCGACATTATTGCATTACGAGGCGGTTTGGCGGCGGGAAAAACCACCTTTACCAAAGGCATTGCCCGCGCCTTAGGTATCGATGAAGAAATCACCAGCCCGACATTCACACTCATCAGCGTATACGAAGGGAATATGCCTCTGTATCACATGGACGTATACCGCTTGGAGGGCGTTAACGATTTTTACGATTTGGGAGCCGAAGAAATGCTTTACGGCAGCGGCGTATGCGTTATAGAATGGAGTGAAAAAATAGCGGACGGCTTACCCGAAAAAACAATCACCGTAACTTTTTCTGCTGCAGGAGAAAAACGCGTCGTTACAATCGAAAACTGGCACTACGGAGAAATAAATCAATGAAAGCTTTGGCACTGGACAGTTCCTCGGCGGCAATTACCTTTGCGTCGATTAATACCGGCGGCACGGAATGTCCGAAAACCGCCCTTTTAACACTCGATATAGGAATGCATCAGTCCGAAAAACTCATTCAGGGTATCGATTCCGTGTTGGAACATTGCGGTTTAAGTGCGGCGGAATTGGATTTTACGGCTTTGTGCGCGGGGCCGGGAACATTTACCGGATTGCGCCTCGCTTTTTCGGCTTTAAAAGCGCTTAATCTCGCATACGGAATTCCGACCTATGCAATCCCTACGTTGGAGGCAATCGCCTATCAATACCGTCAGTGGCGCGGAGCCGTAATTCCCGTGCTGGACGCAAAAAAGCAAAGTTTTTACGCGGCTGTGTACCGTTATGGGGAATTGCACGCCGGCCCCTTTGATGCTTGCGTAAAAACCGTTTTGGATCATACCGACCCGGAAGAACACATACTTGCAGCAGGTGCCGATGCCCCGTACTTTGCCGAACAAGCACGTGCGATAAGCCCCGAACGCCATATAAGCACTTTTGTTCCCTTCGGAGACAGCGCTTTGTTGCCTACAGGCGGCGCCTGCCGCGCATATTCTACCGTATTGTCTTTACTTGAATTGGCTGCAAAAAAATTCGCTGCAAAAGAAAAGCCCCTCGCAGAATACGAAGGGCCTTTTTACATCAGAAAAAGCGAAGCCGAACTGTCACTTGCCGAGCAAACCGGAAAGCACACTTAAATCTTCATGCGCACTTGCGGCGGCGGCACGGTTTTCGTCCTGAATGGCTTCAAAAACTTCCTGCCTGAATACTTTTACGTGCTTGGGCGCTTCAACACCTATTTTCACCTGATCGCCGCGCACTTCAATAATCGTTAAAGTAATATCTTCTCCGATTTTTATTTTTTCGTTTATCTTGCGCGATAATATCAGCATGAAGTGCTCCGTTTATCCGAAGCGGAATATAAGTCGTGTTTTGTAAGCCAGCGCGAGTCTTGTAAAACGATTTGTTTCCCCTGCCCGTTACGCATATTAATTACAAGCGGGCCTTGTAAATTAACCGTAATAGGTGAACCTTTTTTCGGCAGGGTCACAATGGCAAGCACCGACACGTCGCAAGCATTTTGTACACCGATATATTTTACGTTTTCGTCATCAACATCAAGTTCGTAATCGGGAAAAAACAAAAACGGATCCACAACCAAAAAGCTCAGTGTTTTGTCCGTGTCGGATTGCAGCCACATAAAAGGATCGTATTCCGATCCACACAGAGTAAAATCCGTATATTCTTCAAAGCCGTACAAACCTTGCGGAAAACGCAAAGACGTTTTACCGCTCGGTGAATGCCGCACCGCCTTTGTTTGTGCGTCCATACGCTACCTTATGTAATTGAGCAATGAAGTATTGTACAGTTTTGCGGCGGTACTCAGAGTTGCCTGCTTTACATAATCGAGCATTTTCATATCGGTTATGCCCTTTGTAATATCCAAATCGCCTTCGCGCGCAATCATCGCACTCGTATTTAAATTATTCGTTTGAGCGCGGGAAATTGCAACTTGAGCGCGTTCATATTGGGCGCCGGTTTCGGCGACGCGGCGGTTTAAATTTCCCAAGCCGCTGTCCAAACCGCCGAGCACTTTACCGCCTATGGATTCCTGATCGCCGCGCAAAAGCGCATCGCGGAATGCAATAACCGTATCGAAAAGGGAACCTCCGCTTACCTGTGTAGCAGCTCCCAGATTGTGCGGCGGACGCTGGCTTGCATCTTTTATCAAACCCAAATCGAATAAGGCGCTGCCTTTTTTATCCTGCAGCCATAGCTGGCGCGCGTCGGTAGTACGTAAATTCAAGCCGTTGGTAACCGGATCCAAATGCGCTTTAACCGCAACGCCGGCATTGTTGATTTTGGAAATAATCGAATATACATTATCACCGGCTTTCAGCTTTATGTCTTTTCCGTCTATGTTGATCACGCTGTCGGCTTTTACCTGATACGCGCTTGCATCACGGTCGGCAAAAAGCGTTTGCCGCTCCGCCCAAAAAATACTGTTACCCGTGCGGTTCAAATTCATATATGCGCGTTCGTCGATTTCGACATCGTTTTTGTTAAGCGAACCGGTGTAACGCACATTTGTAATAAGCGCATCTCCCGAACCGGGAACGGGACCGAGTTCCACTTCAAAAGCGGTGTTTTGGGTGCGCGTACCGGCAAAAAGCGCCGTGCCGTCAGGTCCGACCGCGTTTGCGGACGTTACCAATTCCTTTAAAAGTTCATTTACTTCGGCAGCCATATTCTGCATATCGTCTTTAGTATAGATACCGTTTGCGCCGGCAACCGCCAATTCGCGCACACGCTGCATTACATCAACCGAATGACGAATGTATCCTTCGGAAACCGAATACTGATCGGTTAAGGTTTTTGCGTTTTGTTCAAAACGTTCCAACCGCGAAAGATAGGATTGATAGCGTACCAAATGCCCCGCCGCAAGCGGATCGTCGCGCAAATCCTGAATTTTACGCTGGCTTCCCATTTGATTATTCATTTTATTTGCCCGCGATTCCTGCAAACGCAAATTGTACTGCACGTCATCGTGCATCAAAGCGGTACTGACTCTTCTCATCGTATTCTCCTATCAAACACCCAAACGGTTGATGACCGTATCCAAAAGTTCATCCACAACGCTGACGAATTTTGCCGCCGCGTTATAGCCGTGCTGAAATTTGATTATATCCGCCAACTCTTCATCGATATTGACACCGGAAATGGACTTGCGCAGCATGTGCAAGTCTTCCATTATTTTATGCTGACTTAAAAAATTGGTTTGCGCCTGCTCGCCTTTTAAGCCCACATTCGTAACGCTTTCGGCAAAATAATCGTCGAAGGTGCGCGAACGCCCTATCATAACCGGATTGTTGCGCAGGGCGGCAATTTCCACTGCGGCGGAACCGTCACCCGCTTCTACAACGCCGTTATGACCGGGTTTGCCTGCTGCAACCGAAAGCACGTCGTTGCGGATGTCTTGGTTGACGGACATATACCCTGCCGGATTCAGTACGGGGGCAACCGCATAACCTGAGGTATTTCCGTCCGTACCTTCACGCACGGAGGCGGCAAGAAAATCGACCGCATTTGCCTGATTAAAATCGTATGCGTTTTCGGGACCGCTTCCCGCAAGCAATCCCGCATATCCTGTTAAAAAAAAGCCCGAATCTTCAACGTGACGGATAACAAAATCGGGATTGTCGGGCGAAGCGGCGGTTATCGCTTTAAGTACCAAATGATTGTTGCGGTCGAGAAAGGCTTTTACTTCCGAGTTTGAATCGTTTATGCGGTTTATAACCGTTTCTACCGTGTCGGTCGCATAGTACGGCACTTCCGTATTGCCGGAAGCTCCCGAAAAGGTCATAACGCCGGCAAGACCGGTTTGTTCTTGCGCATGCAATTCGTTCGAACCGCTGATGCGGAATATATACGTTGAATCTTCGGTACCGTCGCCGTTACGGTCATAATTTCCCAGTGCGTTTGCGACAAAGGGATCTTCGACAAAAAAGTCAAGTCCGGTAACATTATTTGCACCGACCGAATTACGATGAATGTCGTTTACCAAATCGCTGAAATTCATTGCAACCGTGTTTAGGTTTTGAATTTCGGTGCGCAAATCGACATCGCGCAATTCAATTAAAGCGCCCAAACTGCCTCCGGTAAACGAAGCGTCGTTTCGCGTATCGGCCCAAACAACTTTACTGTACCCGTCGTTATCGGTAAGCGGAACGACATCGTAAGAACGCGCCTTTGCCCCCTGCACCAAAATATGGCCGTCAACGTGCACCATAAATTCATCCGGGTCGCGCCGATCGGTTGTTATATTGACCAGTTTTGAAAGTTTTTCGACCATTAAATCGCGCCGGTCGTATAAATCGTTGGGATTGTCCCCCATCGCTTCGGAGCGGATAATTTCTTTATTGATAATTGCAATCTGCTCGGCGTAGTCGTTTACCTGCTTTACCGTCGCTTCTATGTCGCCGTTGAGCATGGTACCGATACCCTGCAAACCGATAAAGCGCTGCTTTACCGAATTAACCAACGATTCGCCCCTGCTTACAACGGCTTGGCGGGCAGCCTGCGATTCGGGATACACCGACAATTCCTGCCACGATTCCCAAAACTTGTCCATTACGGTACGAATCGAAATATCGTCCGGCTCGTTATAGATCCGTTCAAACATGGTGTAGTATTTGTCGCGTGTTTCCCAATACGATTTGAGATTTTCCTGCGCGCTTATGCGGATATCGAGCAATTCGTCGCGTATACGCGTAATGCTTTGTACATCGATTCCCTGCCCCACTTGACCGGGACGTTCTTCGCGCGTCAAATCGGGACGATACAGCGGATCGAAGGGACGCAGATTTACCCTTTGACGTGAATAGCCTTCCGTGTCCGCGTTTGCAATATTATGACCTGCGGTCATAATCGATTGATTTTGCGCTATAAGACTGCGCTTACCGAGTTCTATACCGAAAAAAGTCGATGACATAACACTACCTTCCTAAATAACCGTGTTTAAAACGACCGATTCCGGCCGCACCTTTACCACCGCACCGGCAGACGAATACAGCGTATTGCGCCGCTGCGGAAGCACATATTCGAATACGCCCTGCAAAAAATTTTGCGTAATGCGTATATACTCATTCAATGCATCGTTTTCTATTTTTGAAACCGCAAGCTTTTGCCGCACTTGATGATACGCTTCCATAACGGGGCGTTTAAAAACAGGCGGCACATTGCGCGAAACTTCATAAATATCCGACGGATGTTCCGGACACACACGTTCGAATGCCGACATGCGTTCGTCTTCCAAAACAGAAAAACGTTCCGACAAGCGGTTAATAGCGGCTATAGCATGGTTCACCCGTTCCCAATTTTTGGCCGTCACTGCACTGTGCAGTATTCGCTGCTGCAAGATAATATCGGCAAGCACTTCATTTTGGTTAAGCAGCGTTTGATACAAACGCTGTGTCATACTCTGCGGTTCTTCTTTCATAACGACTTCACCTCATTTAAGTATCGGCGTGTATGCCGAAATAATTAACAAAAGATTGCTCAGACGGCAGCTTCGAGTCCCTCTGCCACAATAATGCGGGTGTAACCGAACTTTTTATTTCTCCTTTATATTCCGAAGGTTGGAAATCCTCACAAAAAAGTGCTATACTGTACAGTAATGACAGCTGAACACACCGATAACAGTTACATACCGTTTTTATCGCAGTACACCACACGCACGGGCCGGGATTCGCGAAAACAAACCTGCAAGAGTCATCGTCATCTTTGACGCAACCGTCCCCGCAGGCGATTTTACGCTTGAGCTCAGGACGAAGCTGACGGGAAATAGAAGCCAAGAGTCAGAAAAACTTAAAAAAGGGTACTATCACAAGAGTTTGAAAGCGGTGGTGTAACAACCCGAGTTTTAGGCTAACGCCTAAAACATCGCATACGTGCAGCTTTTCCGACCTCGTGTCGGTACTGATAAAAAGATTTAGATAAGCGGGTTTTGTGCAAACAAAACCCCTTAGAGGAAAATAGAGGGACT
>CAUTRX010000027.1:0-7599 GCA_963540775.1 uncultured Treponema sp.
CCCGAAGCGAAGGTGCTCGGTACGCAGGTGAAATTCCGCCGCCGTGACAATAACTGGTTTGAAATATATCCGCAAAAAAAAGATGAAAGCGGAGAAATGCAGCCCTATGAAATTCCGTTTAAGGGTATTACAACCCAAATCGATTTTTGGGTTTGGGGCGCAAACTATCAGTATTATCTGGATGTTCTTGTGCGCGATGTAAACGGACGTGTTCATGCACTGAATGCGGCGACAATGAACTTTAACGGATGGAAAAACGTCGTGGCAAAAATACCGGCATGGATACCGCAGCGCTCGCGTTTGCGCTCGAGCGACAATCAAATGACCTTTGTCGGGTTCAGAGTGCGCACCGATCCGAAAGAATACGTAGACGATTTTGTAATTTATTTCGATCAGCTCAGGTATACTACCAACACTTTGTCTAATGTCTTTGACGGCTTTTATTTAAAACATATCGATTTTGACACTGTAAACGGAGGAGCAAACTGATGAAAAAAATAATTTTGCTTTTATTGGCCGTTTGTGCCGCGGGCATTGCATTTTCTCAAAACAGCAATTTATCCGCTCCCGACGCAACAAAAATAGGTGTTGATTCGGCAAACTTTTCACTTCGTGAAATATCGATCGATCTTTTTGAACGTGAAGGATCATGGAATGTAAAGATTTCTCCCGATTACGGAATTATTGACGGACGCTTTTTTGAAGGCGGTCCCGACCCTGAAGGTAAAGCGCCGCTTGCCGAATCGGGCGAAAAGCCTTTGTCCGATAAGCGGGTGTACGGTGCAAAAGCTCAGTTTTTCCGCCGCGGTATCAACTCTTTTTTTATTACACCCACACAGCCTTTGGCGGTAGACGGTGTTGCAAAAACCATTTCGGTATGGGTTGCGGGACGGAACCAGAGCCACTCGTTGACTTTGCTTTTACGGGACTTTTTCGGTAACAATTTTGAATTGTACATGGGTTCCTTGGCATTTAGCGGCTGGAAGCAGATGGTTGTCGCCATACCGCCTTCTCCCGACGGAAAACGCGGTATCGTACAAGACAGCCCGTATTTTAGAGCACGTCCCGGTATTTCCGTTGTCGGATTCCGCGTAGACTGCGATCCCGAATTTGCCATCGGAAGCTATTATCTTTACCTTGACGATTTGCGCGCAGTCAGCGATATGTATGCATACGAAACGCGCGAACCTTACGATATGGTAGATAACTGGTAAGACGTTTATCGCTTATAAAAAAGGCAGTCGGTTGACTGCCTTTTTTTGTTTTAAATATCCTCCCTTCTGCGGTACATAAAGCTCTTGCCTCTTTTACCCGTACGCTCGATAAGCTGCATTTTGTAAAGGCTCCACAGCATTTTTCCCGCCTGTTCTCTTTTTGCGCCGCTGCATTTTACCGCATCCTGTACACAAAAGTTTTCGGGCAGGCGGGCAAGCAGTGCAAGATAATCGTTTTTGCATGAAAAAATATGTGTGTTGTGTGTCGATAGCGCTTCCGTATCCATATCATACCAGTCTTTTTTGTGCCTTCGCCTTTTGTTTGACGACTGTACGGGCAGCGGCGTTTTGCGGCGCTTTTTTAAAATAACCGTTTCCCGCACTTCAAGAGTGAAATTTGTATGCAGTAAAATAGGCCAAATTCCGGTTAATTCATCGAAGATATTGTACAGGCAGCGCTTTTTGGGGCTTTTTCGCCGCGATAAAAGAATGCCGTCTTTATCGTAATATTCAAGATATGTTTCAACCGCCAGCGGGTATATCAAACGTACCGGAGCCGTTTCCAGCAGCGTGTGCAATTTATCCTGTATGGCTTTGAAACTTTTTGTTTGAATTTCTATAATTGCGCCGTCCGGGGCAACGGCATCGCAAATATACCGCCCGACTTTTTGCTCGGTTTTTCCTCCGCAAGATGCCGCCGCTTCGTTTTTTAAATCTCTGTGCAGGGTTGACTCATTATAAGTGTTTATCATTGCAGACACTATACATCTGTATAAGCTAAATGTAAAGCCTCGTACGGTTTTTCCGTTTTTTTTTCATTTTTGCATTGACATTGCTTTTTTTTACGTTAAAATGTATAAAAGTGGTAGAAAGTGGATAAATGTGGTAATTAGTGGAATGGAGTTGTTGACCGGAGAGTATCGCAATACTCTCGATGAAAAAGGGCGTATTCTTTTTCCTGCGAGATTGCGTACCGTTTTGACGGAAAATGTTCTCATGATAACTCAGGGACTTGACGGCTGTTTATGGCTGTATACTCCCGGAGAGTGGAAGAATTTTTCCGAAAAACTTATGGAACAAACTTCTCCTTTTAATCAAAATTCCCGTTTAGTCCTTCGCCGCTTGATTGCACCGGCACAGGAAGTCGAATTTGACAAAGCGGGACGTTTATCCGTACCCCAAAGTTTGCGCGAGCACGCCGGCTTGGTAAAAGACTGCGTGATTATGGGGGTAACCAGATATATGGAGCTGTGGGACGCCGAGCGTTACGAAAAATATCTTGCAGAAACCGATATCATGTTCCGGCAGGCGGCTGAAGATTTGGGAGCTATTCGTTTATGAACGAGGCGCTTGCGGATGCCGATACGGAAAACGTTTATGTACACACACCGGTGCTGCTTGAACAAACGTTGCATTATCTTGCGCCGGAAACCGAAGACGCTGCTTTTATGATTGATTCCACGCTCGGCGAGGGCGGACATTCATACGCGTTTTTACAGCGTTTTCCGGCTTTGCACGTACACGGTTTGGATGCGGATGCCGAAATTCAAAAGCGCGCGCGCAGACGTTTGGCGGTTTTCGGTGATCGTGTGAGCTTTTACCGCGGATGGTTTACGGATTTTTATGATAATTATCCTGAAAACCTTGCAAAACCCGATATTATTTTATTCGATTTGGGAATATCGGTGTTTCATTACGAATGTTCCGGGAGGGGATTTTCGTTCCGAACCGACGAACCGCCCGATATGCGTCTTGATCCGTCGGAGGGAAAAACTGCGGGCGAGTTGGTCAATACGCTGTGTGCCGAGGAGCTTGCGGATATTTTTTTCAAATTCGGTGATGAGCGCTATGCCCGGCGGATTGCGAATGCGGTGGCCGAAAACCGGCATACATCGCCGTTTACGTCGGCAAAGCAATTGGCCGACTGCATTTACAGCGCAGTGCCCGCAGGGTACCGTTACGGTTCAATTCATCCTGCGACAAAGTGTTTTCAAGCTTTGCGCATTGCGGTGAATAAGGAGCTGGAGCGTTTGGATGCCGTTTTGGAAAAAGCTTTTGCGGTTTTAAAACCGGGCGGAAAAATGGGAGTTATAACTTTTCATTCTTTGGAAGACAGAGCGGTGAAAAATTATTTTAAAGCTTTGGGAAAAAACTGCACCTGCCCGAGCGAAGTGCCGATATGTAAATGCGGCGGAAAGGCGAAGGCGCATGTGCTTACGCGTAAACCGGTATGTCCGGATGCGCAAGAGATTGCACGCAATGCTCCGTCTCGAAGTGCCAAATTGCGTGTTGTGCGTAAAATAGGAGCGGACTGAAAAATCGGGTAAAAACAGCCGATTATAAAAGAGATAAGGTAATGAAGCATAAAAAGACATTTTTTAAAGATATTGCGTTTATTCTCACTGCAATGAGCATTCCCGCGCTGCTTGCCGTTCAAAGTTTACAGGGGCATCACTATATGCAGCTTGAAAGGCAGTTAAAAAATCTGGAAAAAAAACAGCATAATCTGATAGAAAGCAATAAACAGCTTATAAGCGAGATAGGGCTTTTGTCTTCTTCGGCGCGTATAGAAAAAATCGCTTTGGATGAACTGGGAATGCATCAGGCTTCTTCCGACGAAATCGTGCGTGTTCATATAGATCCCTCATCAATCAAAAAGGCGGGGAAGGTTCGTGGGCGGTAAAACATCTTTGCTTACAGTTGGGCAATTTCTCAAAGCCGTAGACGGCGTTTTATTTGACGAAAACGTATGTTCGGCGTGTTTTACCTCGGTTACCATCGACAGTCGCGATGCCGTCGATAACAGTTTGTTTTTTGCCCTGCCCGGTACAAAAAATGACGGTCACGATTTTATACAAAATGCGGTTGAGCGCGGCGCATCGCTTGTAACGGTTATGCATTCTTCCCGTCCCCGTTTCGATACGGTGTATGCGCAGCTTACCGAGCGGGGGATTCCCGTTGTTTTAACGGACAATACGCTTAGGGCATTACAAAAAGCGGCGGCGTTTTACGTGTCGAAATTTCCCCGCTTGCATAAAATAGGAGTTACCGGTTCCAGCGGCAAAACGACGGTAAAAGAGTGCATTGCAGCGGTACTTTCTCAAAAATACGCAACGGTTATGAATGAGGGAAACTTGAATTCGGAAACGGGGCTGCCGCTTTCGGTTTTTAAAATCAACGAAACGCATGAAGCTGCCGTTTTTGAAATGGGAATGAACCGCCGCGGCGAAATTAAAGAATTGGCCGATGTACTTTTTCCTCAAACCGCCGTCATTACGAATATCGGCTGTGCCCATATCGGCATTCTCGGCACAAAGGACGCGATAGCTGAAGAAAAAAAATGTATTTTTTCCAATTTTACAAAAGAGTGTACGGGTTTTATTCCGGCGGACGATCCGTATAAAGATTTTTTAATGCGCGGCGTGACGGGGACTATGTGTACTTTCGGTATAGGCGGAACATCGGAGCTGAAAAACATACGGTCTTTGGGTATACGGGGAAGCGAATTCGAGTATCGGGGGGTAAAGATTCGGTTTGCGCTGTGCGGTATGCATAATGTGCAAAATGCCGCCGCCGCAATTTCCGTAGCCGCTCATTTCGGTTTGAGTGCCGAACTTATAAAGGCGGGATTGGAAACGGTACGCCCGTTGGCTGGCAGAATGCAAGTGCTGGACGGCGATATAACGATTGTCCATGATTCGTATAATGCAAATCCCGATTCCGTACACGCTGCGATAGATTTTTTCGATTCCGTGCAGATTGACGGACATAAAGCGCTTGTACTCGGCGATATGGGAGAGCTGGGGGATAAAAGCGGCAGCTCGCATACGGATATTGTTCAAAGAGCTTTGTCGTCGTCCGCATCTTTTTTGGTTTTTGCCGGTTCCGCTTTTTGCAGCGCCTATAGTGCGTGCACCGGTGTACGGGATAAAAAAGTTTTATGCACGGCGGATACCGGCGATACGGCGCTTAAAGCTGCGGCGCAAAACCTGTACACGTTACTGCATACGGGGGATTTTGTGCTTATAAAGGCTTCCCGCAGTACGGCTTTGGAACGCTTTATTCCGGTACTCCAGTGCTCGGAAAAGGAGGCATCGTGAACCGCCGTTTTGTTTTTGCACAAAAACCGGTACATGCTTCCGGCTACGATATACCGCTTATCGCCTCCATTGTTATGCTGATGGGGCTGGGGCTTGTTACTCTGTATATTGCTTCGGTAGGCTATGCCGAACGCATATTCAACGATCCGCTGTATTTTGTAAAACGCCAAAGTATCAGCATTGCGGTTGCCGCGCTCTTTTTGTTTGCATTTGCATGGATGGACATGGATATGTTGCGGAAATTCCTGCCGTTCGTCGTCATCGGTATTTTTTTGTTGTGCCTTTTAACCTTTATGCCCGGTATCGGTATAGAACGAAACGGGGCGCGCCGCTGGATACGAGTGCCGCTTTTTTCCACATTTCAGCCGTCCGAAGCGGCAAAATTGGCAGTGATTTTATTTTTGGCGAATTTATTCGATAAAAAATACAACCGTTTGGACAATCCGATGATTTCCGTATATCCTGCGGCTTGCGGCGCCTTTATCTTTGTATTAATCGTTTTTTTGCAGGACGATTTTTCGAGCGCCGTATTTTTACTGTCCATTGCGCTGCTTGTGTTTTTTATTGCAGGCGTAAAATTATACTGGTTTTTAATTTTCGCCGTATTCAGTTTGCCGATAACCTTTTTGTTTATTTTTACCGAATCTTACCGCGTTAACCGTCTTATCGCCTTTTTGCGTCCCGAATTCGATATCAACGGATCGAATTATCAAATCAGAGTGGCGCGCCGCGCCGTCAGTGCCGGCGGCTTTTGGGGACAGGGTATCGGCGGCATAGACCGCATTAATGCGATTCCCGAAGTGCAAGCCGACTTTATTTTTGCAGGCTGGGCCGAAGCGATGGGTTTTATCGGGGTGTGCATGTATTTGGGGCTACTCGTTTTTTTTGCATGGCGCGCTTTTTCCGTCGCATTCAAATGTACCGACCGCTTTAGAAGCTTGGCCGCCTTCGGCTGTGCGTTGATTATTGTCATGCAGTCGCTTGTAAATATCGCCGTTGTCAGCGGCATATTACCGGCAACGGGTATTCCTTTGCCGTTTTTTTCATCGGGAGGATCTTCCGTATTGATAACCCTATGCCTATGCGGCATTTTGATAAACGTATCTCATTACAAGAATGAAGAACATATTGGAGCAGCGTATGAGTGAACAGTATATGTATTCCGATTTCGGTGCCTACGGAGCGCTGAATGAAGAAAAAAAAGGGGAGGGCGTTACGCAAAAAGGAAAGTCGAAAACAAAACTTTTAAAGGTTTTGGTGTTTTTACTCTGCGGCGTTCTTCTGTTTGAAGCTGTATTGTATCTTGTCATAATTCCCACAACGGCGCAAGTACACGTTACATTTACCGGTCTTAAAACGTTGCAAGCGGCCGAATTGGGACGCGTTTTATCGTTACACTGCGGTTCTCAGTGGCTCGGGTTTGATTCCGCCGCCGCCGCTTCCCGGCTTGCCTCTTTCGGCGCGGTTGAAAGCGTTTCGGTAGAAAAGCGTTTTCCCGATCAAGTGCACGTGCGCATTAAAGAACGTAGTCCGGTTGCCGTTACGCTCGGCGAACAAGGCGGAAAAATGCGTCCCGTTCAAATCGATAAAAACGGTGTATTATTCAGTATACAGGGAGAAATGCCTGCACTGTCCATCCCGCTGATAAGCGGTTTGCAAGCCGATTCGTCTTTTGACGGAATGCGTGTGGATTCCAAATTCCGTCCGCTTTTGGAACGGATAGCCGCCATTCAGGAAAACAATCCCGCTTATTTTTCGGTTATTTCCGAAATAAAAGTGCTGCCGAAAGAGTTCGGTAATTACGAATTGGCTTTGTATCCTTTGCATTCCAAAGTACGGATTTTGATTGACCGTAACTTGTCCGAAAGTGCATTGCAGTATATGATGGTTGTACTTGACCTCATAAACAATATTGACCCGGATTGCCGCGAAGTCGACTTACGTTACGGTTCGATATCATACAGGTCGTAATCCTGAATAAAAGCGGGAGGATTTTATGAGCGACATGATGACGGCACTCGATATAGGAACAAGTACGGTGCGCGCCGTCATAGGCGAATATTCGGAAAACGGTTCTCTTTTAGTGACGGGAATAGGCTGCGCCCCGTCTACGGGCTTACGTGCCGGTCTTATCGTGAATATAGAATCGACGATGAAATCCATTAAAGCCGCCATAGAAGCCGCGGAAATGATGGCTGGCCGCGAAGTGGAATCCTGTATCACCGCAGTAGGCGGTTCTCAAATAGAAAGCCTTATTTCCAAAGGCCTTGTCGCCGTTACCGCAA
>CAUTRX010000028.1:0-7565 GCA_963540775.1 uncultured Treponema sp.
TTTTTTTGGCGTTCCAGCCGAGAAAACGTTCTATTGCGGAAATAAGGGCAACGACCGGGTAACCTTTTTTCGGTTTTCCGACAATGCCTGTAATCGCCAAATCCTTTCTGACTTGAATCGGTTCCAAATCAAGTTCCTGCGCGATAACGGTACCCGATATGAATTCATAGCCTTCGCTTTCCGCGTTTCTGATAATATGCAAGTATGATGGTAAGCGCCGGATTGAAGGCGTTGCAGGTATTTTTTGCCGTAACACTGTATGCTCCCCTTATTCTGATTTTACCAATATAATCTACTATACACAAAAAAAACGAGCTTGGGAAGAGAAAATTGATTATTTTTGCTTTAAAGTTTTTTGACAAAGTTTCGTTTGTGGATAAAATCGACTTGTGTCAAACTCGACGTTGCTCAACTGTTTTGCGGTACTTCCGCCGCCTATTGATTTTATCCGCCTCGAATGTGTACAATAGACCTGTTCGATAACTGTGTTTTCGAACAGGTTTAATGATAAAGACTGATTCAAAGACAGCAAAACGGTCAGCCGGCGGTTTATATCGATTTTACCGATGCTCACAGGAGTTTTATCACATGGAAATGAAGTGGATTGTTTTGGCGTTTGCCGCTCTTATGTATATCTGTGTTATTATATTTTCGGGAAAAAAACACTGGATTTCTCTTGCGGCAGCAGCGGTTCTTATTTTTATCGGAGCGACTCCCGCCTCACATGCGGTTTTGCATCTTATCAATTGGAATATTCTGGGCATATATATAGGTTCCTTAGTGATTGCCGAGCTTTTTTTGTATTCCCGCGTCCCCAACCGGCTTGCCGACAGTATTATTGAAGTTATGCCCGATACGGGAAGCGCGATTACCGCCATATTGATTATGACCGGTATTATTTCCGCCTTTGTCGAAAATGTTGCGACCGTATTGGTTATGGCGCCCATTGCCTTATCTTTATGTAAAAAACTGCATATTACCCCCGTTTACTTTATGACCGGGCTTGCCGTGATGGCGAACCTTCAGGGAACGGCGACTTTGGTCGGGGATCCGCCTTCGATGATATTTGCATTCTATGCGCATTACGGGTTTAACGACTTTTTTGTCCACCAGGGACGATTGTCCATTTTCTTCATTGTGCAAATGGGGATGCTTGCCGGCGCCTTGTATTTTTATCTGTATTTTACAAAAGCCGCAGGTATCGGCAGACAAAAAATCGGTATCGAACGCGAGCAGGTACTGTCTTTTTTTCCGACGGTTTTGTTGATTTTAATGATTATTGCGCTGGCGATTTGCTCGTTTTTGCATATTGAATATTCGGGTGCTTTTGTGATGATTCTCGGCATTGCCGGCGTGGTATGGTTTTATGCCGTGCGCAAAGAGGGTATGCAAAAAACCGCAGCTATGGTTAAAAATCTGGATTGGGAGACCATCGGCTTTTTAATCGGCGTTTTTGTGGTTATCGGAACCGTTTCGGAAACCGGCCTTTTGGAAGATTTTGCCCGCTTTTTGCGCAGTATTGTCGGGGAAAACAAGCTGTTGGGGTTTACGGTCATTATTCTCGTGTCGGTTATCATTTCCGGCTTTGTCGACAACGTGCCCTATATAATCGTTATGCTGCCTGTTGCCGCAACCCTTGCACAAAATATGGGACTAAAAAGCGAATTGTATATGTTTGCGCTTTTGGTCGGTTCGTGCATGGGCGGAAACTTAACCCCCTTCGGTGCTTCGGCAAACATCGCGGCTATGGGGATTTTGAAAAAGCAGGGAACCCTTATGTCTTTTGCGGACTGGTGTAAAATCGGGGTACCCTTTACCTTTATTACTACCGCGGCGGCCTCAATCCTTTTGTGGTTTTTGTGGGGCTGATTGTCTTATACCATCAGTTCCGCCCGTACCAGTTCGTCAAAGCGTTCGGCGGTTAAAAAGCCCAGCTTGACACAGGCTTCTTTTAAGCCGATGTTTTCGCGGTGGGCTTTTTGCGCGGTTTGAGCCGCTTTTTCGTAGCCTATGTGCGGGTTGAGCGCGGTAACGAGCATAAGCGAATTGCGTACATTACGTGCCATGCGCTCTTTGTCCGCACGGATGCCGCGCACGCAGTGTTCCGTAAAGGATGCTATCGCTTCCGACAAAAGCCGCGCCGACTGCAAAAAATTATAGGCGCACACGGGCATAAAGACATTCAATTCAAAGTTTCCCTGACTCGATGCAATCGATACGCTCACATCGTTTCCCATAATTTGCGCGGCGACCATGGTTACCGCTTCGGCCTGCGTGGGATTAACCTTGCCGGGCATGATCGAAGAGCCGGGTTCGTTTTCGGGAATGACGATTTCTCCCAAACCGCAGCGCGGGCCGGAGGCTAAATGCCGTATGTCGTTTGCGATTTTCATCATATCGCAGGCGAGCGCCTTTATCGCTGCGTGCGCAAAAACCGCTTCATCCTTGCTTGTAAGCGCATGGAATTTATTTTGCGCCGTATAAAAGGCGGTGCCTGCAATTTCGCCCGCTTTTTGTGCGGCGGTTTCGGCAAAGCCTTTGGGCGCATTTAATCCCGTTCCCACCGCCGTTCCGCCGAGGGCAAGTTCGCGCAAGGGCTCAAGCGCAATTTTGAGCATATCGCGCGAACGCTCTACGGAAGAACGCCACCCGCTTATTTCCTGCGAAAAGCGCAAGGGAACGGCATCCTGCAAATGGGTGCGGCCTATTTTTATCACATCCTCGTTTTCTTTTTCGAGGGTGCAAAAAACGTCAATCAATTTTTCGGCTGCGGGAATTAATCGGTTTTCCAAAATCAGCACAAAGGCTATATGCATGGCTGTCGGGAAAGTGTCGTTTGAAGACTGGCTCATGTTTACGTCATCGTTCGGGTGTAAGAGTTTTTTGCCCGCACGGGCGTTTGCGCGGTTTGCAATCACTTCGTTTACGTTCATGTTTGTTTGGGTACCGCTTCCCGTTTGCCATACAACCAGCGGAAAGGCTTCGGCGAGTTTGCCTTCGATTATTTCATCGCAGGCCGCTTCTATTGCACTCAGTTTTTCTTCGCTCATTTTATCGGCAAGAAGGAGGCGGTTTGCCCGTGCGGCCGCTTTTTTTAATATGCCGAACGCACGGATAATTTCTTCGGGCATGGTTTCAATTCCCGCTCCGATTTTGAAGTTGTTTTTACTGCGCTCCGTTTGCGCGCCCCACAGGGCATCGGCGGGAACTTGAACTTCCCCCATCAAATCGTGTTCCGTGCGGTATTGCATAAAAGACTCCCCATAATTACGGCTGAATAAAGCGTGAACTCAGCCGGCGCTGTTTTAATGTCTTTAAGTGTAGTGTAAAATCCTGATTTAAACAATACGGATTAAACACTTGACGTACAGGTCTAAAAAAGGTTATATTGATGATTACATTGCCGCGATGCGGCATCCGGCTGTCCCCGTTTTTGCCGGATTGGGCAGGAGTTTCCCCCTGTCGCACATAAAACAGGTAATAGAGGTGTAGATATGTACGCACTGGTTGAGTATAAGGGTAAACAGTATAAGGCGGAAAAAGACGCTCTTATTACGGTAGACAAGCTCGATGTTGAAAAAGGACAAACCGTCGATATTGATACGGTTATAATGGTAAATGACGGTAAAAACGTGCAAGTGGGAACTCCCTATGTGAAGGGGGCAAAGGTTTCCGCAGTTGTCGAAGATTCGTTCCGTGATAAAAAAGTGCTTGTATTTAAATACAAAAGCAAAAAAGACTATCACCGGACAATCGGTCACCGCCAGCACTATACGAAAATTCGTATTACCGGCATTTCGGCAGGAGCTGCCGAATAAACGCGCGTGATACGGGCGGTACTTACCCGTTTGGGAAACGGAGATTTGTATTCCTGTGCACTCAGCGGACATTCCGGCTTTGCACCGGCGGGAAAAGACATCGTATGTGCGGCAGCCAGTATATTGGTACGCACGGCACTGGATGTCTTAAATGCGCAAGGCGGAATTGAATTAAAAACCGATATTCCCGGACGCGGGGAGCTTTCATTTACGGTAGAAAAAAAACGAGGCGCCTGTTCGGGGATTTTAAGCTATACGGCGGATTTTTTGCAAAGCGGGCTTTTGTCTTTGCAAGCCGATTATCCGCCTTACATATCGGTGTGTGTAAAGCGCGCCGATGAACATGACGATTAAAATGCGGAGGTATATAAGATGGGACGTAAAAAAGGCGGTAGCGGTGCTAAAAACGGCCGCGATTCCAATCCGAAATATTTAGGTGTAAAAGCATACGGCGGAACCTTTGTTCCTGCCGGATCCATACTCGTGCGCCAGCGCGGGACAAAAATTCATCCGGGCGATAATGTCGGCCGCGGTAAAGACGATACCCTGTTTGCAACGGCAACGGGTGTTGTGTCCTATCATGAACGCAAGGGCAGAAAGCTGGCTTCGGTAATCCCTGCTAAAGCTTAAACGTGATTCAATTTGCCGACGAAGCTCTCATAGAAGTCCGCTCCGGTAAGGGCGGAAACGGCTGTATCGCTTTCCGGCGTGAAAAATACGTTCCGCACGGAGGACCTGCAGGCGGCGACGGCGGCAGGGGGGGCGACGTCGTTTTTTGTGTCAAGCACAACCTCAGAACCCTCGCTCATTTACGAAAACAACAGGTTTTTAAAGCACAAAACGGCGGCGACGGCGAAGGTCGAAACCGACACGGTGCGGACGGGAATGATGCACTTATTCCCCTGCCGCCGGGAACCAGAGTAACCGATGCCGAAACGGGCGCACTTGTCTGCGATTTTACGGGCGAGGGAGAAGGCGAAAACGTTGTCTATTTAAAGGGCGGCAAAGGCGGCTGGGGCAACATTCATTTTAAAAGTTCGGTGAATCAAGCACCTCGCTATGCGCACGAAGGAAAGCCGGGCGACGTAAAAAAACTGCGCGTCGAATTGAGCATTATGGCCGACATCGGCTTGGTGGGCTTTCCGAATGCGGGCAAATCTTCTCTTCTCGATTATTTTACCAATGCCCGTCCCAAGATCGCACCCTATCCGTTTACAACCAAGATTCCCAATTTAGGCGTTTTACGCATCGATGACGAGCAGGATATCGTTATAGCCGATATTCCCGGCATTATAGAAGGTGCTTCGGACGGTGCGGGATTGGGAATCCGCTTTTTAAAGCACATATCGCGCACGGTCGGTCTTGCTTTTATTATCGATTGTTCCGATGACGATTATGCAAAAGCCTACGAAAAATTGAATGCGGAATTAAATGCCTTTTCACCCGAATTGGCGGCCAAAAAGCGCATCATTTTGTGCAATAAAATCGATGTCGGCGATGCGGCGTACCGCGCGGCGGAAATTGCGGCACAATACGAAAATATGATAACGGTTCCCCTGTCGGTACATACGCGCGAAGGTCTTGATAAGGTAAAAAAAGAACTGATAACTCTTGTATACGGCGACAGCGCTCAAGCAGTTCAGGATAAAAAAAGCGATTTTCTCGCAAGCCGTTCATCCGTAGATGATTGCGACGTGCAGTATCCGGGATCGGAGCGATGAAACTTGCAGTTTTAGGCGGTTCTTTTAATCCCGTCCATAACGGGCATCTTTTTTTGGCAAAACAGGCGGCAAACGAGTACGGCTACAGCCGTATTGTGTTTATTCCCGCGTATGAACCGCCGCATAAACATTTATCGGCCGGAGCTTCGGACGAAGATCGTTTGGCAATGCTCCGTGCGGCTTTATGCGAATGCGCCGATACGCGCTTTGTCTGCGACGACTGCGAATTAAAGCGCCGGGGAACTTCGTATACAATCGATACCGTGTTCGATTTGGAAGCGCGTTATGCCGGTGTTTTGGACGGAAAAATAGGCCTTATAATCGGGAGCGATTTAGCCGCCGATTTTTCAAAGTGGAAAAAAGCCGATCTTTTAGCCGAAAAAACGGATATTTTGCTCGGCCGTCGTCTTTCCTCCGATGATGAAAGCACAGCCGCTCGGACTAATGCCGCTTCACCGTACAATACCGGCTGCACTGACGAGTTTTATAGCACCGACGGGGTTTTCCCGTGGCCGCACCGTAAACTGCATAACGATTTTTTTTCGGTTTCGTCGGCGCGGATACGACATTCAATAGCCGAAAAAAAAGAATGGAAAACTCTTGTTCCCCAAAGCGTTTACGAGTATATTGTTCACAGGAAATTGTATGGTTTTCAATAAACATTGCAGTGAGCGCGTTTTTTCAGGCAGTGCCGCCGCTGCAACGATAGATACCGGCATGATAGATACGGTGCGCACTCATGTGTTTTCGGCAGTCAGTAAGCGGCGCTATGAGCACTCTCTTCGCACGGCTATAACGGCTTCGCGTTTATGCAGACGTTACGGACTTGATGCGCAAAGCGGCTATTTTGCCGGCATTGCACACGACATGTGTAAGGATATGGAAGATGACGTTTTGTTTTCGCTTGCATTGCAGGACGGGCATCCCGTATCCGATTTGGAGGCGGAAAAAAAATCTCTTTTGCACGGGCGAGCGGCTGCGGTAAAGCTGCAAACCGACTTCGGCATATATAATTCCGATATTTTGGAAGCGGTGCGCGTTCATACATTCGGTTCGGCCGGTATGGGAGAGCTTGCAAAGGTTTTATACATTGCCGACAAAATAGAGCCGGGCAGGGCGCATAGCGACGAAGCATATGTGCGCCGCTGTATGACGTTTGATCTTGACCGCTTGCTTTTGCATGTGGCGGAAGAAAATATGCGGTATCTAAAAACACATAAAAGAACGATCGCGAGCGAAACCGCCGATTTGATAAAATCTCTGGGAGGAACCCGCTGATGCCGAAATACAGCCCCCGTCCGGGAGCGCAAAAACATATTATTTTTCTTTTACTTATCATTGCCGTTTTAACGGTTTCCGTTTTTTTATTGATTTTTGCCCTCAAAACGAATCCGGTTGACCAAGTTTTGCAAAACGATCAAATTATCAAACTGCTTATCGTACTTGAAGACAAAGGCGAATCTCTTGCCACGATGCTTATGACTTACTATCCGGTTTCACACCGCGGCGCCCTTATCGACATTCTCGGCAATACGGGAGCGATTTATTCGAGCTTGGGCAGAGTAGACCGTATAGATGCCGTTTATAAAGAAAAAGGGGTAGATGTATACCGTGCGGAAATCGAAAAATTGACCGGCACGCCCATTCCTTTTTCGTTGGAAATTAATTTAAAACATTTTTCGGAATTGACCGATCTTTTAGGCGGGCTGCGTATATTTGTGCCGTACCCGATTGACGATAAAGTCGACGGCGTGCCGTACTTAATTCCTTCAGGATCGGTTACGCTTGACGGTGATAAAATCCGCAGTTATATCTTATACGAAAATAAGGTGACGCCTTCCGATGACCGGCAGGATCGTCTGCAAAATGCCGTCGTTTCTTTTTTGTCCGCTCTCAATTTGCGTAAATCCGATATTTTTAAAAAGGGCGTTTTTCATCTGTATGCCTCGCGTATGAAAGCGAATATCGACAACGACGGCTTATACAGCCTTTTGGAAAAAATTGCGCAGATTGATGCCGAACGGTT
>CAUTRX010000029.1:0-7488 GCA_963540775.1 uncultured Treponema sp.
CGGACGATATGGAGGAATTTAAAAATCAATACCGGAACGCGCATAAAACCTTTAATCCGCTGAAATTCCGTCCCGACTTTTGGGCGGATTTTGCGCAGCAAAGCGGCTTTAAATATCTTTTGTTTACGACAAAACATCACGACGGTTTTTGTATGTTCGACACTGCAACTACCGATTACAAAATAACCGACCCCGCCTGCCCCTTCCATGCTCATCCCCGCTCAAACATCGTAAAAGAAGTTTTTGACGCATTCCGTAAAAACGGCATGGGAATTTCGGCTTATTTTTCAAAACCGGATTGGCACAGTCCTTTCTATTGGAATCCCGAAATGGGACCTGCCGAAACGCGGAACGTGAACTATAAAATTCCCGAGCATCCCGAATTATGGAATCGGTTTGTTGATTTTACACACCGGCAAATTGAAGAAATTTGCACGCAGTACGGAAAAATCGATGTGTTGTGGCTGGACGGCGGACAAGTATCCCCCCATATCAATCATCAGGATATCCGGCTCGGCGAAATCGTCGAAAAAATCCGCAGTACGGCACAGCCGCATTTGATTGTGTGCGACCGCACCGTCGGCGGTGAATACGAAAACATTATCACGCCGGAGCAAACCGTGCCGCCGGCTTTTATCCCCTGCCCGTGGGAAAGCTGTGTTACCGTCGGAGATTATTTTTCATTCCATTATGAGGATAATTTCAAATCGGCGCACAAAATCGTTCACTTGCTTATCGAAATTACTTCAAAAGGCGGCAGTCTCGCGCTGAATGTTCCGCCTCAGCCGGACGGTTGTCTGCCGGCAAAGGCAATGCGTAACCTTTTGGAAGTCGGCCGGTGGCTGCGTATACACGGCGAAGGAATTTACGGCACCAAAGGTTCCGCCGCCCGGCAACAGGACGGCATTTATCTTACCGAAACCGAAGCGGCCGTTTATGCATTTTATCTGTATGACGAACACACGCCGAGTTTGCCGCGTTCCGTCTGCCTTTCATTATCCCAAGAAAGACGCATCGATTCGGTTGTATGTGTGCGGACGGGACAATCGATTCCGTTCGAGCAGGCAGGGAAAACGGTACGCCTTTTTTTACGGGGCGTTCCCATATTGACCGCACAGTATGCCGAATGCTTTAAAATGACGGGGACGGCACAAAAATAGACGGCGTATCCGTGTTCCTTTATTTTTTTTCGGTTTTATGCTACACTGCGCGTTCAATCAGCATGGTAAGGAGAGGATATGAAAAAAGGTATTTTTTTAAGTTGTTTGTTTTGCGTTTTGGCGCCGTTTTTTTTGTTTGCCGAAGAACAGGATAAGCCCAAGTCTCCGTGGGATTTTTCGCTCACAACCGATTTTGCCTATTATCCGAAAAGTGCGTACAAAGCCGGCACTGCGGATAAAAGCCATTTTGCCCCGCTCAGCGGTATTTACAGCGGCGTGGAGTTCCGCGTAACGGGAACCGCCGGCTACACGATTCCCGTGCATTTCGGCAGCGGCCCCCTGTTCAAAGACAACGCAGTCCGTTTGTATGCCGATCTCGAATTAAGCCCCGTCTCTTTTGCACCGGCTTTAGGCGTCAGTTTTACGCCGATTGCTTTTTTGAATTTTTCGGCGGGAACCTCTATCGGCGCTGCATGGGATTTTATCGGTGTTCAAGGTCTTGCCGCATGGGATTCCGCTGCGTACGACTCCGCATTAAAAAAATACGGTGCGTACAAAAGTCTTCCTTTTAGAAGCGGACACTGGGATGCGTGGGTGCAAGGCGCCTTTATGTTCGATTTTGCAGCCGTTGTGCCGGGCGACTGGAATCACGTGGTTACTTACAATTCGTATAGAGTTAAATACCGCGGAATCACCTCCGGCGGAGAAAACGGAAACCCGTGGCTGTATCAGGGAGGCGGAGAAAATGTAAACGGCTGGCAGTACGGGGCAAACTTTATCATCGCTTATCAAATGCCGCTGGTTTTGCAGGCTGTCGCACTGCAAACCGAATTGAGCGGTTTGTTTGACGGCGAAAACGATTTTCACAAAAAATATCGTGCATCGGAGCCGAATTTTATGAGCGCATCGATAAGTCCGGTTTTAGTGTTTAAATTTACGGAAAAAGACAGTTTAACGACACAGTTTAAATTTTCGAGCAGACGGCGCTTTGCACGGTCGTACACGGCGGCAAAAGAACGGCTCATCGAAGATTTGGGGTTTACGGGGCGCGAGTGGTATTTTGACCGCATTGCCTTGAGCTATAAGCACCGTTTTTAATTCCACATGGATGAACGGGTAAGCCCCCATTGGCGCACCGTAATTGAACGCCTTGCCTGTGCCGTTCGTAATGCTGCACCGGGCGAAGCTCATTGTGCAAAAGACGGTGTCTGTTCCGTCCCGGCCGAAACGCCCGATCTTGAACAGGCGCTTAACGCATTGGTGCGTCAGGTTACTTTTTCGGACAAAGAAAAAACGGTTGCAGCAACTGAAACCGACGATCCGCTTGCAGCCGGCCGTTACGTTGTGCGCCTATCACACAGGCGTACGGCACCTGTGGGGACACGCGTGCAAACGCCTGCGCGTATTGTGCATCAATACAAAAACCGCTGCCTTTTTTTGACGACCGGCGCTTGCTTTGCCCGTTGCAGATATTGTTTTCGGCGTAAAAGTCCCGCCCTCGATTATCCGTTCGTTACACAGACGGAAACTGCGGAACTTGCGGCCTATCTTCAAATGCACGGCGAAATACGGGAAGTATTACTTTCCGGCGGAGATCCGCTTACCGCATCGGATGCGCAGTTGGAAGCGCTGCTTTCCGCCGTGCGCGAAAAACGTCCCGACGTACTCATCCGGTTGTGTACCAGAGCGCCTGTTTTCGCGCCGGAACGTTTTACGGCGTGCACGGTTTCCCTGCTTAAACGCTTTAAACCTTTATGGCTTATTCCGCATATAAATCACGCCGCCGAATTTTCGCCGCGTTTTTCTCCTGAAGCGTATGCGGCTCTGGCGGCTCTTGCCGAAAACGGCATTCCCATGCAAAGCCAAACGGTACTTTTGCGCGGTGTAAACGACAGCGTCGAAGTTCTTACCGATTTGTTTCATAAATTGACCCTCCTCGGCGTAAAACCGGGCTATCTGTTTCAAGGAGATTTGGCGCCGGGTACATCGCATATGCGGGTCGGGATTGAAAAAGGAATTGCGCTGTACGAAAAACTGCGTACCGAATTGTCGGGACTGTCTTTACCCGTTTATGCCGTAGACATTCCCGGCGGCGGCGGAAAATTCAATTTGCTGCAGCTGAATCCCGCTTTATTCGAAACTTCCGTTCGGCGTGCCGAAAACTCATATGTTTTTACGGTCAAAGGCGTTCAATACGAATATCCGGTGGAACCTTGAAACCGAAACGGCACATTATTCCCGGCTGGATATTCCCGCCGATATACAAAAGTATACGGATGACCGTATACTTTTGTGTTCAATTTTTTGCCGATTTTAACTTCACCTTTTTAATTCCTTTTCCTACTGTAATATAGCATGACTTATGTCCGGCTCAAGAGTTGGCACGATTCCTGCAAATATTTAACGAGTAGGGAGAGCATGCAATGGAAGACAGTATCTACAAAATATACGCCGATCAAATCAGAAAAATTCCCCTGTTGTCATGTGAGCGGGAAAAAGAGTTGGCGTTTAGAATTCAAAACGGAGACGAAAGGGCAAAGCAAATTTTGATCAAGTCCAATTTACGTCTTGTCGTTTCGGTTGCGCTTAAATATGCAAGTCCTTCTTTTTCACTTATGGATTTGATACAGGAAGGCAACCTCGGTTTAATGAATGCCGCCGCGAAGTTCAATGCAAAGTTCAATACCCGTTTTTCCACCTATGCCTATTTGTGGATTGTGCAGTCGATAACGCGTTTTATACGTTTGAAGGATACGGCAATTCCGCTACCGGCGCTAAAAGAAGAAGCTGTGCGTGCCGTCAAAAATGCAATGAATGAATTGCGTCAGCATTTCCGAAGGGAACCGACTGTCCGGGAAACTGCCGTATTTTTAAATATGGAAGAGCAAACGGTGCGCGATGTATTGAGCTACAGTTTTGCGGTTTTAAGTCTTGACGAAAAAACGGATTCTTGCAGCGGGCAAACTTTTTCCGATTTGCTTGTCGACTATTCGGCATGTCCTGAAACGGAGGTTTTAAACCGCATTACGCAAAGGGAGTGTGAAGATTTAATTCGGCGCTTACCGCCGCGCGAAAGTACGGTGCTGTTGAGCAGGTACAGAGCATCGGTTATCGGAACAAAGGTTACGCTGCAGCAAATCGGGCGGAGAATGGGATTGGCAACGGAATCGGTTCGTCAAATTGAAGTAAGCGCACGTAAAAAAATGCGCAAAGTACTGTGTGAAACTCAGCTTTGCTGAGCCCGATATACGGAATAAACGCGGCCATTGCCGTACGGATATTTTTATAAAAAATTTACATAGCTAACCTGCCCGAGAGACGGTAGAGTTTTTAGCGGCTGCCTCGGCGGTCCAAATGCACGGGCGGTTGCAAGGCTGCTACAGGAACTTTCAACACGGTAAAAGCGATCGGCACTCAAGATAAAAACGTTTTTCGCTCGCTTCGCCCATGGAAAAACTTTTTCGCGGCAGCGAACCGTGTTTTTTTATCGTAGCAAAAAAGCTGTCCTTTTCTATGGGCGGAAGCAGCACGGCCGTTTTATTTTTATCCTGCGCAAAGCGTAGCACGTCTTTTGCACCGTGTATATAATCGATTAACCGTTCTCCGCCGTTTTGTGTGCCGGCGCTGCTTTTTGCACGTACAAATTCATCCAAAACGGGCTGTACGGCGCTTACCGCAAGGCAGTCCAGCGGCGATTTTAGGCACAAAAAACCGTCTGTTGCGGAGGCAAAACCGAATACCTGCGCCGAAGTTTCCGTCTTACGCCGCAAGTCTTCCGCGTCGTTGCAAACTTCGATTGTACCGCCCAGTTTTGCGCGTACAAACTCGGCCAGCTCGCGCGCGCCGCCGTCAAAGATAAGGCGGTGGATCGGTTCAAAGGTTAAACCCGTATCGTACAAATTGACTATTTCAACTAACGCATACCGTGCAGGATGTTCGCGCAAACATTCGGGAACCGATATGCGTCCGCTCGTGTCCGCCGCCGCTCCGGCACTTTTTTTTAATTCGTCCCACACCGCTTTTGCCGTCGCCAAAGAATGATTACCGTCTCCGACGGCGAATAAAAACACAGTGCCGTCAGTGTCGGTATTATTTTGCGCAACTGCGGCAAGTGCTTGTTCCATATGGGCAAAAACCTCGTCTCCGCCGACTTGCCAGCCGCAAATATGACCGGCTCCCTGCATAAGATCGGTATCGTACAAGATGCGCCCTTGTTTTTTCGCCGGTTCGCCCGTCTTTTCGACAAAAGAGCGTTCGGCATCGTTGATTAGCAGCATAATATGCGGCGTCTCGAGAGGGGCGTTTTTTCTGATTTTTATGCGCGGCGGTATGCGCTCCGTAATCGTCGCTTCCGTTGCGCGTATTTTTGCCTTTGTATACGCTTCCCATTCATATTCTTCCAAATCGATACAAACAACCAGCCCCTTGCGCAGTCTTCCGTAAGCGGTTGTGCGTTCAACATAAATACAGCTTTTAACCGGAGGGGCAAATACGCCGCCGTTCAAATAGTCGCTCATTTTTTTTTGTATATCGGCGGCCGCCTTTTCTTTTTCCGTTTCGGAAAGTTCGTTCAAATAAATCTCGGGCAAGATGATGTGTAATGCTGAAGGGGCGTCTCCTGCAATCCGCTCGGCTTCCTGCCAATACGCTTTATCCTGTGTATATTGATCGCAGGCGACGACCGCCCACGAGCTTAAATCGCCTCCCGTCCGGGCAGACGGCAGTAAAACGTCGGGAACACGCAATCCGTATTTTTTTAAGATATCCATAAGCCGAGTATACCGTAAAAAACGCAAAGGTGCTATACTTAGCTCAAGGAGAAAACGTGGCACAGATGCGCTTTAATCTCAATCAGCAGTTTCGCCAAAATATGCGCTTGTCGGCGAAGATGATTCAGTCAATCAATTTGATTGCAATGCCGATTGAAGAATTGCGCGAGCACATATACGAAGAAGCCGAAAAAAATCCGGCACTCGAGATTCTGCGTGACAGTCATCGAGAGGCGCCCTTTGTCCGTACCTCTGCACGCAGCGGGAGTGCCGCCGAAAGCGATGCGTGGCAGGCCTTTTTGGAAAGCACCGGAGCTGCCGAGAATCGCTGCAGGAACATTTGTTGGCTCAACTTGTACTGCTGCCTTTGAGCGAAGACGAACGGCGTGTGGGCGAGCACATTATTCAAAATCTTGACGATCGCGGGCACAACAGTGTGCCGCCGGAAAATTTGCTGAGCGCCGCCGATCCGCTTTCTTTGTTGGCAAAAATGCTGAAGATTGTGCGCTCGTTGGATCCGCCGGGCACCGCCTGTGCCGATGTGCGCGAAAGCCTTGCCGTACAAGCGGAACAAAAAAAAGACGCTCCGCCGCTTGCTTTGCTTATCTTAAAATCGCATTTCGACGTGCTTGAAAAAAAGCGCAGCGCGCTTATATGTAAAGCGCTGAATGCCCGCAATGTCGCCTGCACACCCGGCGAGGTTGAAGGCGCCCTTGAGTTTATAAAAACACTCGATCCCTTTCCCGCGCGCCGCTTTATGCCGGCAGGAGGAGGCATTCAATTTGCCGTTCCCGAAATATATATACGCCGTGCAACCGAAGAAGAACGGGAAGAACACGGTTCGGCTTTTATTATCGAATTTACAAACGACGGACTGCCGCAGGTAGCCGTTTCTCCCGTGTACGAAAAACTGGCGCGCCAAAATACCGACAGCCGTTCAAAGCGCTTTGCCGCCGCCGCCGTCCGCGAAGCGAACGGTTTTATGCACATGCTGGAATTGCGTACCAAGTCTATCTATGCGGCGATAGCGGCAATTGTTGCGCATCAATACGATTTTTTCGACAAGGGGCCGGGCAATGTGCGGGCACTGCGCATGAAAGACATTGCGGAAGAAATAGGCGTACACGAAACCACCGTTTCGCGCATTGCAAACGGAAAATACATACAGTGCGAATGGGGTATTTACGAAATCAAATATTTTTTCAGCAGTGCCGTAACGCACACGCATGTAAAAAACACGCTGCCTTTTTCAGTGCAGCGGAAACAGGATGCCGCCGGCCTTCAGCCGGAAATGCCTGCGGTACCCGATTCAAAAGAAGCGGTAAAGCACCGCTTACGCGAAATTATAGAAACACACGAAAAAAACGGCGGCAAAAAACTGTCGGATGCAAAATTGGCCGGCATTCTCGCCGGCGAAGGCATATCCGTTGCGCGGCGCACTGTGGCAAAATACCGCAGCGAACTGAATATTCATACTTCATTTGACCGTTCATAAAAGTCTTTCTATAATAGACCTGTTCGATAACTGTGTTTCCGAACAGGTCGACGAGTTCTAAATC
>CAUTRX010000030.1:0-7476 GCA_963540775.1 uncultured Treponema sp.
CGAACGGAAGCTCTTATCCCCTAACCAAAGGAGGCTTGCCGACTGAGCGCGGTTTTCGGCCGGCGAAGCTTCGTCAGTCGTAGAGCATAGTCTACGGCAAACGTAGTGACTTTTCCGGCTTCCTGCCCTAAAAAACTTGACAGAAAGCGCAATATCCGCCATAGTTTTTACGAGGTGGTTTATGAAATACGGCAAAAGAATATACGGCTTTTTTACTTTCGGCTCCCCAAAGGCGGCGCTGTGCGTTTGCGGTGCGGCAGCCGTACTGTGCATGTGCCTTTTAGGCGCGTGTCGGGTAAACGTCAATTCAATAAAACGTATGCAGGCTGTGGAAGAAGGCGTTTCCAATCCTCAAACCGAAGAAGAAATAGCCGAAGCGATTAAAAAGTATCAAAAGCGGGTGGAAGATATTATCGCTGCCGAAAATCAAATCGGTATTTGGTATAAAATACTCGGCGTGCGCTACCTCGATAACGGCATGTACGAAAAGGCTTTGGAGGCATTCAAATCGGCGGCGGAATATCATACGGACAATCAAAATCTGTATTATTATATCGGCGTTTGTGCCGGCCATATGGCGAATGCCGAACTTGAGTATCCCGGAGGCGGAGCCGAAAAAATGCGGAACGCCTATCTTGCGCTGGCCGAAAGCGCTTATCTTCGCGCTTTGGAACTGGAGCCGCGTTATGTGCGCTCTTTGTACGGGCTTTCGGTTTTGTACACGTTTGAATTGAATAAGGCCGACGAAGCGGTGCCGCTTTTGGAGCGGCTTTTAACGATCGATACAAAACACGTTGACGCAATGTTCGTTTTGGCGCGGGCGTACTACATGGTATACGAACATCAGGCTGCGGCGGATATGTACGACCGTATTTTGCACACTACAAAAAATCAGGCAAAGCGCGCAAAAGCCGAAGAAAATAAAAAAAAGGTATTGGACGATTTATACGCCGGCGGCTGAACATGGATGACAAAAACCGCTTTGCGTTACGGCTTGCAATAAGCCGCTTGGAGTTTTTAAGTTTCCTGGAAAAAAAGCTTCTCGAAAATAAGCTTGACACGGTATCGCGCCTTGCGTTACTTTCTATAGATGATCTGTCGTGTGCTGTCGGAAGGGTGCTCAACACGCGCTTATGGCAGCCGCAAACGATTGAAAAGCGTCTTGAGCGCGATATGCGTCTTATGGAAGCCTTGCATATCGGTGTTGTGTTTTACGACGAAACAAGGTTTCCGCCCCTTGTGACGGAAATATATGATCCGCCGTATGCGTTGTTTTTTCGCGGTTCTTTTGATGTGCTTGCGGCGCCCTGTATTGCGGTTGTCGGTACCCGCCGCCCCACTGGACGGGGTATGGCGTGCACAAGGGAACTTGCCCGCGAATTGGCCGAAGCGGGCTTTACGGTTGTTTCCGGCCTTGCGCTGGGTACCGATGCATGCGCCCATGCCGGTGCGCTTTTAAGTGAGCGGGGAAAAACCGCCGCCGTTTTGGGCTCGGGAGTCGATACGGTAACGCCTGCTGCAAACAAAAAGCTGGCGGCTTGCATACTCGAAGCGGGCGGCTGTATTCTTGCCGAATATGCGCCGGAAACCCCTGCCGAAAAATGGCGTTTTCCGCAGCGCAACCGTCTGGTGTCGGCTTTGAGTTTTGCAACGGTTGTTGTTGAAGCGCCTGCCGGTTCGGGAGCCTTGATTACTGCGGACTTTGCGCTTGAGCAAAACCGCGAATTGTGTTTTCATACATGCGCTTTGGAATATCCGCACGGCAGCCGGGAGAACGTACAAAACGCCTATGCGGAGCGGGGACACACAAAGACGCGTAAAGAATTCCGTCAAGTAAGCCGTTATATAGAAGACGGTGCTTGCATTATTTCGGATGCGCAGCAGCTGTGCGATTTACTGAACGGCAGCGGTTGAGCGGCACTGAAATGCGTATATGCGGAAAAAGAATAAAAACGGCCCCGTGCGTGATCGTTTTAAGTGTTGATTGGGAGTTGAATTATGGCAGTAAAAAAGGATACGAAAAAGAAAACCAAGACCAAAAAACAGCCGACACTCATTATCGTCGAGTCGCCCGCAAAGGCGAAAACGATAGAAAAATATTTAGGGCCGGGCTATACGGTTAAAGCGTCTATGGGACATCTAATCGATTTGCCCAAATCCCGCATGGCGATAAATGTCGAAAACGGTTTTGAACCGGAATATATAACCGTGCGCGGCCGCGCTTCCATCTTAAAAGATTTGCAAAAAGATGCAAAAAAGGCGGGCGAAGTGCTGCTGGCAAGCGATAATGACCGCGAAGGTGAGGCCATCGCATGGCATTTGCGTAATTCGCTCAGTGCAAAAACGCCGGCGGTTATAAAGCGCATTGTATTTAACGAAATAACGCCGGCGGCCATAAAAGAAGCGGTAGCCAATCCCGCCGATATAGACGAAGCGAAGGTGAACGCCCAAAAAGCGCGGCGCGTGCTCGACCGTCTTGTCGGTTATAATCTATCGCCGCTGTTGTGGAAAAAGGTAAAAAACGGATTGTCCGCCGGCCGTGTGCAATCGGTTGCGTTGCGCTTGCTGTGCGAGCGGGAAAAAGCCGTCGAAGAATTTTTACCCGAAGAGTATTGGTCTTTGGAAGCCGATTTTAAAAAAGGCAAAACGTCGTTCACCGCCGAACTTGTGCAGTATAAGGGGAAAAAGCCTGAATTGCCCTCGGAAAAAAGCGTTCAGGATATTATAGATGAAATACAAAAAGCCGCCTGCGAAGTTGCGGATATAAAAACCTCCGACCGCGTGTTAAAGCCGAAACCGCCGTTTACCACTTCAAAATTACAGCAAGCGGCGGCGAATAAACTCGGCTTTACATCTCGCAAAACCATGCAAATTGCCCAACAGCTTTACGAAGGCGTAAATATCGGCTCAAGCCGCGTCGGTCTTATCACCTATATGCGTACCGACTCGGTGCGTATATCAGACGTCGCCGTAGAAGACGTAAGAAACTGGCTGCAAAAAAACTTCCCCGCCGAATTGCCCGAACGCGCTTTGCATTACAGCGTCGGAAAAAAAGCGCAGGATGCACACGAAGCGATCCGCCCCACTTATACCGAATATACCCCCGATTACGTAAAAGAATATTTGAACCGCGATCAGCTTCGCCTGTACACGCTTATTTGGGAAGCCTTTGTGTCGAGCCAAATGAATAACGCAAAAAGCCGCACGACGAGCGTCGATATAAAAGCCGGCGAAGCGCTTTTTCGCATTTCCGCAAGTAAAATCGTTGAAAAAGGATTTTACAGCGTAACAAAGCTTTTGGCTTCGAAGGAAAACACAAGCGCCCGTTTGCCCGCCCTTGAAGTCGGCGAAAAACTGGAAGCCGCACGCTTTAATCCCGCTCAGCATTTTACGCAGGGGCCTGCGCGCTACACGGATGCATCGATTGTCAAAACCCTTGAAGAAAAAGGAATCGGGCGCCCTTCAACTTATGCGCCTATCATATCGGTATTGCTCGACCGTTATTACGTTACGCGCAACAACCGCCAGCTTGTTCCCACTCAATTGGGGCGCATTATCAACGATATTTTGGTGGATTCGTTCCCCGAAGTGATAAACGAAAACTTTACCGCCGAAGTCGAACGCGGTTTGGATTCGGTCGAAGAAAACAATGTGCGCTGGACTCAAATGATGGGCGATTTTTACAGTCCGTTCCGCAGCCGTGTCGAAGAAGTTATGACCACCCTCGAAAGCTACAAGGGCACCATGGACGAACCGACCGACAAAGTGTGCGAGTTGTGCGGAAGACCGATGATAAAAAAATTGGGACGGTTCGGCTATTTTCTTGCCTGTTCCGGTTTTCCCGAATGCCGCAATACCCGTTCGGTTCCGTTGGCGCGTTGCCCGCGTGAGGGCTGCACGGGCGAAATTGTTGCCCGCAAAACAAAGGGAAGGGGAAAGGAATTTTACGGTTGCACAAATTACCCCGAATGCGATTTTATCAGCCACTTTAAGCCCATAAATGCCCAGTGCCCCAAGTGCGGCAAATTTTTGGTCGAAAAATACGACAAAAAAAACGGCGCTTATAAATCGTGTATCAATCCCGACTGCGATTATCTGCACACTGCCGACGATGAAACAGCGCCGGAAGAAGAAGCGGGCGCCGATGGAGTATAAGAGCTGTAACACGGCCGATACGGCGGACAAGTCGGCTTTGTGTGATTTAATTGAAGAATTTCTTGCATGGCAAAGCGGCGTGCGCAGTTTGTCGGCGCATTCGATCACAGCGTACCGGAACGATTTACGCGCAATGCTTGCTATGCTCGCGCTGTCTAAACGTATGAGCGACGAAGACTGCGCATTGTGCAGTGCCGATTCGGTGAGTCCCGAAGATTTACGCTCGTGCATAAGTATGCTGTCAAAACAAAACAGGGCCGCTTCGAGCATAAACCGTTTTACCGCTTCGGTGCGCACTTTTTTTGCCTATTGCCGGCGCTTCGGGTATGTAAAAGCGGATCCCGCCTGCGGGTTAAAAACGGTAAAAAATCCCGTTCGGGTACCCAAATTTATGAGCGCGGCTGAAATAGACGAATTGTGCGCACAGCCGAAAACCGAACCTCTGCTGTGGCCTGCGCGTGATGCGGCTTTGTTTGAAGTGTTATATTCATCCGGCTGTCGTGTTTCCGAGCTTGCCGAGTTAAAACTGCAGGATGTATCGGTGCGCTTGGATTCGGCGACGGTACGCGGCAAAGGCGGAAAAGACCGCCGCGTTTTTTTTTCAGCCGAAGCATCGGCGGCTTTAAAGCCCTATCTGCGTGAACGCGAAGAACGGATCAAACGTTCCGGCACGCATAAAGGCGCGCAGACGCTTTTTATAAACCGGAACGGTAAAAACCTCAGCGCGCGCGGAATACGCTTTATAGTGAGCCGCTATTCGTCGCTGGAGGGAACAAAACGTCATGTATCGCCGCATACGTTCAGGCATACTTTTGCAACCGCGCTGATACGTTCGGGGGCGGACATACGTTCCGTACAGGAAATGCTGGGACATTCGAGTATTTCGACAACTCAGCGCTATACACATATAACGACTGCCGAATTGACCGCATTATACAACCGCGCTCACCCGCACGGTTCGCATAAGGGCGGCGGTACATAAAAAATGCCGATACGAAGCCCGATGCGCTTAATCGGTTTTACGGAATATTAAAGAGGTGGTAATGAAAAATCAACGTGTGCGCAGTACGACGGTTATTGCGGTAAAGCGGAACGGAAAGGTTGCCATGGCCGGCGACGGACAGGTTACGATGGGACAAACCGTTATGAAAGGCAATGCCCGTAAAGTGCGCAAAATGTACGACGGCAAAGTGCTGACCGGTTTTGCCGGAGCCACCGCCGACGCGTTTAACCTGTTCGATAAATTCGAAATGAAATTGCAGGAATATTCGGGCGATATTACGCGCGCCGCCGTCGAACTTGCCAAAATGTGGCGCACCGACAAAGCTTTGCGCAACTTGGAAGCGTTGCTGTTGGCGGCGAGCAAAGACAAAATCCTGCTCATATCGGGGAACGGGGACGTTATAGAGCCGGAAAACGACGTGCTGGCAATCGGTTCGGGCGGTAACTATGCGTATGCGGCCGCGTTGGCATACATGGACGTTTCGGATATGAGCGCGTTGGAAATTGCCGAAAAAAGTTTAAAGATTGCCGGCGAAATCTGTATTTATACAAACGGACACATCACTGCGGAGGAATTGAAATGAAAACGGTACTTGAGGATTTAACTCCGAAACAAATAGTCGAACAGCTGGATGCCTATATTATCGGCCAAAAAAAAGCAAAGCGCTCGGTCGCCGTCGCTTTACGCAATCGAACACGGCGTTTAAAGCTGCCCGAAGATATACGCGAAGAGATTGCGCCCAAAAATATTTTGATGATAGGCCCGACCGGGGTCGGTAAAACCGAAATAGCCCGCCGTCTTGCAAAACTGTGCGGCGCCCCTTTTATAAAGGTTGAAGCGACAAAATACACCGAAGTCGGCTATGTCGGCCGCGATGTCGAATCCATGGTACGCGATTTAACGGCTGTCGGCTACAATATGGTAAAGGCCGAAATTCAGGAAAATCTGAAAGCTGCCGCGGGAGAAAAGGTTGAAGAAGACCTTTTGGATTTGCTGCTTCCCGGAAGCGGCAAAAAACATAAAAAAGGCGGCGACGGACAAAACGATAAGCACCGTTCTTCGTTTTCGCTCCCGTTTACCATTTTCGGTTCTTCCGCGCAAAATGTCACGGAACAAACCGACGATGCGGACATCGCTACTGCACTTCCCGCAGCTTCCGCGGAAAAAGAATTGCAGGGTACCGATGCGGCCGAGGATAAACATACGGAAAATCATACGGAGCATACTGCGCAAGCCGGCGGAGATATGAGCGTCACACGCGAAAAATTCCGCACCATGCTGCGCGAAGGAAAACTTGAAGAGCGCGAAATCGAAATAAACGTGCAAAAGCGGCAAAAAATGCCCTCTATGGAAATTATCGCAGGCGGCAATCCCGAAGATATGGAAAGTGTCATTCAGGGAATCTCCTCTATGATAAACGGCGGGCGTACCAAAAAACGCTCGGTAACCGTTGCCGAAGCCCGCCGTATTTTGCTTGAAGAACATTTAGACCGCATGACCGATCCGGATAAAGCCGCCGACATTGCCAAAGAGCGCGTCGAACAAATGGGGATTATCTTTATCGACGAAATAGATAAAATCGCCGTGGAAGGACACACAAACGGCGGGAACGTTTCGCGCGAGGGAGTGCAGCGCGATATTTTGCCGATTGTCGAAGGCTCTTCGGTAAATACGAAATACGGCGTTATCGATACGACGCATATTTTATTTATCGCTGCAGGCGCCTTCAATTTGTCCAAGCCTTCGGATTTGATTCCCGAATTGCAGGGACGCTTTCCCTTGCGCGTGGAATTGGATTCTTTAAATGCCGAAGATTTTGAACGGATTTTAACCGAGCCCAAAAATGCGCTGATACGTCAGTATACCGAACTGTTGGCAACCGAAAACCTTCACATCGTTTTTAAACCCGATGCGATAAAGCGCATGAGCGTTCTGGCTGCCGACACGAATTCGCGCATGGAAAATATCGGAGCGCGTCGTCTTCACACGATTATGGAAACGCTTTTGGAAGAACTTTCGTTCAGTGCGGACGAACATGCCGGCGAAACGATAGAAATTACCAGCGACTACGTGGACGAGCGACTGAAAGACATTGTGCAAAATCAGGATTTGTCGAAGTACATATTGTAGGGTGCGGAAGCCGCACACACTGTTTCAGCGCGCTTGCCCGCGGTTTATAAAAAAAAGGTTGATACTTTGCCTAAGGCGTGCTATACTGCACTGCATGAATGAACTACGGCAAGCGGAATGCTACGGAACTCTGTACAAAGATAAAAAAATCGCTTTCCTACTGAAAAATTTTCCGGTACAAGCTCTTG
>CAUTRX010000031.1:0-7463 GCA_963540775.1 uncultured Treponema sp.
ATTTCGGATCGTTCAAAAACCAATAGGCATCAGTGATACGTCCGCGCACCGTTTTTATGCGGTTGTTGCTCAGATATAAATTTTCGTTTGCCGCATAGCCGTTAATAATACGAAGCTTTGTACAATTCGTCGGAAAATGCAACAGCGTTATAAACGACAGATTGTTCTTCGTATCTTCAACAAAACTCGTTGCACGGTTCCCGTCAAATGCGTTTTGAATCGTGTACATAAACGGTCTCTTTGTATCAAACAGTGCATAGCTGCCCGAAATCAAAATATCGCTGCTCTGAATCAATATGCTGTTGTCATGCTTTCCATCGGACATAAGGTTTTTCACTGTATCATATGAAATATAGCGGGCTTCATTCGGATGTATAAAACGATTTTCGTCGATTACCTCCAAGCGCATAAGACGATGCTCTAAAAAACCTTGTATCTTGTTGTTTCGTTGCAAAACTTCAATTCCTCTAAAAACATACCGGTGCGCAGAGAAGTCGGCATAGGAATCATCATCCGAGTCATATTCGTCATAAAAAGGGACGGCGCTGATGCAAAACAAATCTCTATCGATTTGAATAAACACATACTGCACTACAAGCGATTCGTTTGAAGCGTTCAGCGGATAATTCAAAAGCCGGGTTTCCGACAATTCGGCGTCACCTGCAAGTAAACGATACACCGTCCCGTTGGAAAAGTTTTCCTTAAACAATATAAACGATTTCCTGGGGGGTATTACGTTCATGTAGTTGTACAGATTGTATTTTCCCGCTTTTTCAATGACGGATTGCATGACAGCTTTATCGGTTACGCGCCGTATTTTTTCATAATTATTACCGAATATGACTTGCCGATAATCCAACGCAAATCCGCCGCCGAGCGCGCTTACGGAAAGCAGCAGTATTATAATCGTCTTTTTCATGTATCACCCCCGAAACGGTATTAAACCTGTTTTGAAACTTCCGTTTCAGAACGGGTTATCTTGAAATGCTATTATATATCGTCTGTACATAAACGGTTATCCCTGTCCCCTGTGTACGGCTCATTTGCCGTATTTTCGCCATCCGCACCGCCCCTTTGCCGTAATTCAGTATAGCGTACGGGCGGGTAAAGGCGTTCTTCCGCTTGGGGAAAGATGAAATGTAGCCGCTCTTAACGGCTTTTATGCGCCGTCAAAAAACGCTTCAAATACTTTGAAAATGTATTGCTGATCCCGGGTGCCTGCAAGTTCGCGTACCGAATGCATTGCCAGCACGGGATTACCGATGTCAACGCTTTTAATGTGCACCTGAGCGCTCGAAACGGGGCCGATGGTGGAACCGCCTCTTATATCGGAGCGGTTTACAAAGACCTGACACGGAACTCCCGCGCGCCGGCATAGGTCTTTGAACACGGCCGAAGAAACGGCGTCGGAAGTATAACTCATTGAAGCTGCGCTTTTTATTACCGGGCCGCCGTTTATGAGCGGAAAGTTTGTAATATCGTTTTTTTCGGGATAATTCGGATGAAAGGCATGGGCTTGATCGGCGGAAATCAAAAAAGAGCGGGATAACGATTGCTGCATACGTTCGAACGGGCGGTCTTTACACACAGCGTATGCTATCCGCTGCAACGTATCGTGCAGGAAGGGGCTGCCTGCACCTTGCGCGCTTGCCGAACCGACTTCTTCATTGTCGAAAATTACCGCCGCCTGTATAAAGTCGGCCGGCTGACTGCGGGCAAGCGCTTCAATTGAAGGGTATGCCATTCCCAAATTGTCTATTTTTCCTGCGGAAAAAAACTCATCACGAGCGCCCGTAAAACAGCCTTTTTGCGTACAGTATACATACAGATCAAAGTCCGTTACCGTTTTTTCGTCAATATGCAGTTTTTCGCCGATGAGTTTTGCAAAAAAATCCCGACAGGATGAGTCTTCCGGCAGCAAAGACAGCAGAGGCAGCGTGTCCTTTTGCTTGTTGTAGGCAACACCTTCGTTGACGTCGCGGTTCATGTGAATGGCGAGGTTGGGAATCGTAAAAAGCGGTTTTTCAAAGTCGATGAGCATAACCTCCGGTTCAAGCGGATTTTTGCCGCTTATAACCACCCGTCCGGCCGCTGAAAGCGGACGGTCAAACCACGTTGACAAGATGGGGCCGCCGTACACTTCCGTATTGAGCATTATATAATGATTGTGCACGCATATATGCGGCTGCGGTTTTATTTTAAAGCCCGGAGAATCACCGTGAGTTGCAATAATTCTAAAGCCGTTTTCAATTTTAGCGGTGCGGCTCATGCGCCATGCAATCAGAGCGCTGCCGTTATGTTCCGTGTAATATCCTTCGCCTGCGTGCAAAACAAAATCATCGCTTCTTTTTAAGCGCTTAAAACCCTGCGCTTCCAAAAGTAAAGCGGCATTGCGCACCGCGTGAAAAACCGAGGGACTATTGTCTATAAAATCGAGTAGTTGCCGTGCTTGTTTTTTCATATCGCAAGTATAACCGAAAAAAGACTTTACGGGAAGCTCCGTATATTTTTCAAAACGAACGTGTTTTATACTAAACTTTTTTGTTTGAATTCCGAAAATAGAAAAAGATATACGTTTTCCCCGCACGGGTAAAACAAAGGGTGAAAGTGATGAACGATTTTTCAAGAACGGTTGATATTCTTTCCAGAACCATGGACGCTTCTTCTTTGCGCTATCAGGTTACGGCGCATAACTTGGCAAATGCCGAAACACCGGGTTTTAAACGCACCGACGTTAATTTTGAAAGTCAATTAAAAAAAGCGTTTGAATCGGAAAAAGAGGCAAAAGAGCGTGCCCGTCTTGTTACCTCCGATCCGCGTCATGTGCATAATGATACGTACATCGATTACCGCACGGTGTTGCCGCGCAGGGTAACCGACTACGTCAGTACGGTTCAGGCAAGCGGCAGTAATGTCAACCCCGAAGTTGAAGCTATGAACGTTTTAAAAACGGGTATGCGTTATCAGCTTTTAGCGATGCTTGAAGGTTTTCAGTTTTCACAAATGAAAGTGATTTTAAAGTAAAAAGGTAGGATAAAATAATGGGACTTTTTTCGAGTATAAATATTGCCGCAAGCGGTTTAAGCGCTCAGCGTTTGAGAACGGATGTTATATCGAACAATATTGCGAACGTTTCGACTACACGCACTCAGGAAGGCGGGCCGTTCAAACGTTCACGCGTTATTTTTGCATCCGCACAAAAAAAACCGACGGCACGCACTCCCTTTGTTCCTGAAAGTTTGGATTACGGCGTCGGAGAAGGCGTGCGCGTTATGCGGATTGAAAAGGACAAAACGCCGGGAACTTTTTTATACGATCCGAGTCATCCCGATGCGATAAAAACCGGGCCGAATGCGGGGCAAGTTGAACTTCCGAATGTCAATATTGTCAACGAAATGGTCGATTTGATTTCGGCCTCCCGCGCGTATGAAGCGAATACAACCGTCATACAGGGCGCAAAAGAGATGTTTCAACAAGCGCTTGCCATAGGCAGGTAAGAAAGATAGAATGAGCAAGGAGGGTTAAATAATGGAAGTTTTACATTTACTGCGTTCCGATCCGGCTCATATAGGAAGCGCTCCGCTGACCGTTTTGGGAAAGCCGCGCGATTCCGAAAAAACACAGGAAAATCCCGGTACTGCAAAACGGACTACCTTTGACCGCTATTTACTTGATGCGGTTAATTATGTAAACGAAAAGCAGATTGCAGTGTCCGATCTTGCAAAGCAGGCGGCAAGCGATCCGGGTTCGGTGGAGGCACACCACATTACAATCGCCATGGCAAAAGCGGAGTTTTCCCTATCCATGGCGCAAAATATAATACACCGGCTTACTCAAGCATGGAACGAAATTACTGCTAACAGGTAGACACGTGTTTTAAAATGTGTTATTATAACACATTAGAACTCGGCAGTAAGTTCGTTCACAAAAGCGGTCGACGCTTTTGACGGGGAGGGTACATGAACGAATGGCTCAAAAAGCTTTTTCTTCAAATTAAAGAATTATGGTCTGGATGGCGCGTAATTCAAAAGGTTATTCTTATCGGTATTGTCGCGGCGGTTATACTCGCATTGGTGCTTGTGTCCGTATTTTCTTCGCGTCCGACAACCGTTCCGCTGTTCAGTGTTCCGATTAGCGATCAAGCTATGCGCGACAAAATCGTGTACCGTCTTGAGCAGGAAAACGTAAAAGTCTTCCTGACCGATGCGGGTATGCTTTCCGTTGAAAATGAAGCGACCGCGCGCAGAATGCGTGCCATTCTTGTCCGTGAAGATTTGGTGCCGGGCAATGTCGATCCGTGGAATTTATTCGATATTGAGCGCTGGACGGTAACCGATCTTCGCGAAAATGTAAACGTACAGCGTGCAATTACCGCACAGGTAAAGCAGCATATCGAATCTTTGGACGAAATAGACCGGGCTGAAGTAGTACTCGGTATGCCCGAAAAAGCTTTTTTTACCGCCGATGAAAAACCGGTTACCGCAAGTATTATTTTAACGGTAAAGCCCGGAAGTGATTTTGCGGAAAACAAAAACAAAGTCGAAGGCGTGCAAAAGCTGTTAATCAAAGCGGTTGCCGGCTTAAAAGCGGAAAATATTACCATAAGCGATTCAAGCGGTTTGGTTTTGAATGATTTTAAGGAAAAAGCCGCTTCCGAGCGTGTGGATATTATCGCAAAAGAGCAGGGGCTTATCGCAAAGCTTGAAAGCGAATACAGTAAAAAGATTCTCGACACGCTGCAAAAAAACTTCGATAAAGACCGCGTGCGCAATTTGAACATAAAAATCGACATGGATATGTCCAAGAAGGAAGTTAATTCCACCGAGTATTATCCGGTGACAAAGCGTCCGGATAATCCCGATACGCCCTACGACGATTCGGAACTGCTCGATTCGATAACGCTTTCTGTTGACCGTGTCAAAAAAACGTGGAAGGGTACGGTTTATAATCCCGAAGGGCCTCCGGGGACGGACGGGCAAAATGCGCCGCCGTATTCCGATTTAACGAATATGTACGGGGTAAATCAGGAAGAATCGGAACTGAGAAATGAGGTAATCAATACCAGACAAACACGCGAGGAAAAAAGTCCGTCCATAGACCGTGTAACCGTTTCCGTAAACATAGACGGTGTGTGGCGGCGCAAAACGGATCCGGAAACGGGAAAATTTATTGTAATGCCGACGGGGATCATCGAGCGCGAGTACATTCCCGTATCGCCTGAAGATTTGGAAGAAACAAAGCTGCTTGTGCAGGATGCGATCGGTTATAATCGTTCGCGCGGGGATTCTGTTACGGTAACGAATATTGCCGTAGACCGCAGTGCGCAATTTGCCGCCGAAGACAGTGCGTATTTGCGTAAAGAGCAAACGCGGCGCACCGTACTCTTATCGATTATAGCGGTAATAGCGGTATTAATCGCCTTTATTCTGTTTAGGGTTATTACGCGCGAATTGGAGCGGCGGCGCAGACTGCGTGAAGAAGAAATGTTGCGTAAGCATCAGCTTGAGCGCGAAAAAACGCTGTGGGAAGCCGAGCAGGCCGGTATGGAAGTTACTATGTCGGTCGAAGAGCGCGAACGCGCGGAACTGCAGGAAAGCATTATGGCTATGGCGCGTGAACACACCGAAGATGTGGCAATGCTTGTTCGTACATGGCTGATGGAGGAATAATATGGCGGTATCGCAGACAAAAGCCGCATCGGGAAGCGGCGGTGCTAAAAAAGGAAAAGACTTTAAAAACCTGAACGGACGCCAAAAAGCCGCCATCTTTATGGTATCTTTGGGCGCCGATTTGTCGGCTGAAGTTTTTAAGCATTTGCGCGAAGATGAGGTGGAAACGCTCACCTTTGAAATTGCGCGCTTTGATACCATAGATTCCGAGTTAAAAGATGCCGTTTTACGCGAATTTCAGGATTTGATAAAAGCGCAAAACTTTATTACCTCAGGCGGTATCGATTTTGCCCGCGAGCTTTTGGAAAAATCTTTGGGAAGCCAAAAGGCAATCGATATTATCAACCGTCTTACAAGTTCACTGCAAGTGCGTCCGTTCGATTTTATCCGCCGCACCGACCCTGCGCACCTTTTAAACTTTATTCAGCAGGAGCATCCGCAGACAATCGCGCTTATTTTGGCCTATTTGGAACCGAACAAAGCGTCCGTTATTTTGCAGAACTTGCCCGACGAAATACAAAGCGATGTTGCGCGCCGTATTGCGACGATGGACCGGACTTCGCCCGATGTATTGCGCGAAGTTGAACGTGTTTTGGAAAAAAAACTTTCCACTTTGTCCAGCGAAGATTATACGGCGGCAGGCGGTGTCGAAAGCATTGTCGAAATATTGAACCTTGTCGATCGTTCTTCGGAAAAATCGATTATCGAATCTTTGGAAGAAGAAGATCCGGACTTGGCCGAAGAAATCAAAAAGCGCATGTTCGTGTTCGAAGATATTGTTATGCTCGACGACCGCGCCATTCAAAAGGTTATGCGCGAAGTGGATACGCAGGAATTGGCAAAAGCGCTTAAAGCGGTCGATACCGAAGTACAGGATAAAATCTTCCGCAATATGTCCAAACGTGCCGCAAGTATGCTTAAAGAGGATATGGAGTTTATGGGGCCGGTGCGCTTAAAGGATGTCGAAGAAGCGCAGCAAAAAATCGTATCCGTAATCAGGCGGCTTGAGGACAGCGGCGAAATCGTTATCGCACGTGCCGGTGAAGACGAGCTTGTGCAATAGGTAAACGGAGTTTTTAACACGAGGAGCAATGGATGGCTAAAACGGTTTTTCATCCGACGGAAGTTACCACGTCCGATCAACGAGTTTTAATTAAATTGACGCATGATTTTGTGGAAGAGCAGGAAGAACCTGAAGTTGTAGAAGTTCCCGAATATACGGGGCCGACTGCCGATGATTTACGCCGCGAAGCCGAAGCGTTCAAAAAAGAATGGGAAGCGGAAAAGCAAAAACTCATAGAAGACGCCGAAGCTCAAGCTCAGGAAATTATAAAAAACGCCGAAAAAAATGCCTACGATGAAGTGCGTACTCAAACCGAAGCTGCGGTCGAGATGAAAAAGCATGCCGAAGAAAAGGCTGCCCAAACAATAAAAGATGCGGAAGAGCGCTCCGCGCAAATTATAAGCGAAGCCGAAAACAGCCGCGAGCAAAATATCGCCGAAGCCCGTAAGGAAGGTTTTGAAAAGGGACTTGAAGAAGGCTATGAAAACGGCAGGCAGGAAGCACAGCGCCTTATAGACAGGCTGCACGTTATAATCGAGCGGACACTGGATAAACGCACCGGCATTTTGGAAGAAACCGAACGGCAGCTTGTCGATTTGGTGCTGCTTGTGTCGCGTAAAGTTGTAAAAGTTATTTCAGAATCGCAGCAAGACGTCATTAAGTCCAATGTTTTGCATGCGCTGCGTAAAGTTAAAGGACGCGTCGATGTGACGCTTCGGGTAAATACCGCC
>CAUTRX010000032.1:0-7412 GCA_963540775.1 uncultured Treponema sp.
GAAAACAAGCTCGTTATCGATTATTTAGTCGATATCCTAAAAGTCGAGTAGAATAGCGTACAAGGATGTGGGCATTTCATACATTATGCAGTAAGTCGGACTTACCGTGCAGGGTAATCGCAGCGCAACAGTGTCGGCGGCACATGCACAAAGTCCGGCAGGAACGTCACGTGAGTTCTGCCGCCTCCGACTTGATATTATTACCGATAGCAGTTATACTTGAAACGATTTTGAAGATTCCGCCGGACTTTTGGGGCCGGCTTGCCGGGTTCTTCCGTAGGGAGTCCGTTTATTACATATCGTTAGGAGGCGGTAGACAATATGAAGGTAGCAAAGAATATTTTTGTTGTAATTTTTGCAGTCGCTTTTGTTTTTTCTTCCTGCACAAAAAAAGAAAAGGATGCCGAATCGGATGCAGCGGCCGAAAAAGAAAGCGCATTGGAAATGCGTGGGGTGGTGTACGTACCCAAAACCGGCCTATATGTCGAAAACGATGAAGGTAAGATGAAATGGGCTGCCGAAGCCTCTTTGGGCGATTTGCCTTATTATTTGGGCGAAAAAAAAGAGGCACAACGGACGGACGGTCAAAAACGCACTTTTTTTCATGTTGAATTGAACGGTAATCAATACTGGATACAGGATTACAGTTACGAACCGGCCACTACACCGGGATTTATTGCGGCTGAGGATGTGGTGTTATACAAATCCGCATCTTTAACGGCCGCGTCGGATGAAATTATTCCGCAATATCTTCCCGTGGCAGTCTATAATGACCACGCTAAAGATCCCGGCAGCAAATTTGTTAAAATAGCGGCTTACAGTTCCGAATTTTATACGACATGGACGATTAAAGAGCAGTTTGTCAAACGGGATGCGGTCGAAATGCGTGAAGAAAACATCACGGCAATGTACCTTGCCGTAGCCGCATCGGAGTCCCGGAACGACACGATCCGCGCGGAATTGTTTCAAAACGCAATCGAGATGAATTCCGGCTACAGCTCGGAGATTGCCGATCTGCAAAACCTGACGGAAATTATTGTAAAGGAAGAACTGTTTATGAAAACGGTTGCACCCGAAAAAATCAACGAAAAAGTTTTGATAGAAACGGATCTCTATTTGAAGAGCATTCCGTGCAGACGAAGCGCGCGCGTTTTATGCACATTGAAAGAAGGTTCTTCGGCAACTGCAACGCGCAAGCTTGTATGCTCCGATCCGGAAGACGATGATTCGGAAGCGGAATGGCTCTACATTCAAAGCAAGCAAAAAAAAGGCTGGGTTATGGCGCAATGGGTAAAACGGCAATAGGGCGCTTAGCGTTACCCGGACGCTAAACATCGCAGCGGCCGAAAACAAAGCCGGTATTATCCGAATTACATACTGTTTGCACCCGTAAACGATAAAGCTGAGAGGCGTAACCTCTTGTAAATGCCTCCGGCCGTTTCTTGCTTTTTCGTTATTTCTTTGGTATTTTAAATAAAGATATCTTTAGTAAGGTTCAATACTAAAACAAAGGCGATGTGCAGGGACGATTCCCGGCATGTGCGCTTACTGCAAAAGCCGAATTGGTAAAACAACTTTAAAGCGGTAATTGCTTTTAAGCGGATTGCACACAACGCCGTTTTTGAAATCGAGTGAATTTTACTGAAAAAAAGCATAGCATGTGCTATAATATACATATGGGCGGAAAAAATGAACACGGATATACACAGCGAAAGCGGCACGGCGGTTGCGGCAAAAAACGATTTTACCGAGCCGCCGGAATACCGCGTTATTTTGCTGAATGACGATTATACGACCAAGGATTTTGTCGCCCAAGTGCTTATCCGTGTGTTCCGCAAAACCGAAGCCGACGCCGTTATGTTGACCGAGAAAATACACGTAAGCGGTTCCGCCGTCGTCGGCATATATATATACGACATAGCGGCAACCCGTACGGCATTGACAATTCAAACCGCGCGGCAAAACGGGTTTCCGCTTCAATGTATAATGGAGAAAGTGTAATTGGAAGTAGGACCGAAACTGCAAACCGCACTGCACCGCGCTTTTGCCGTGGCAAAAAAGGCAAAGCACGAATTTCTGACGCCGGAACACTTGTTATATGCCGCGCTCGACGACGAATACATTATCAATATTTTACTTTTATGCGGAACTGATCCGGGCTTTATATACCGCGAACTGGAAGATTATTTTGCCGAAAAGATTCCTGTGGGAGCCGGCGGAGAACCGATAGAGACGGTGGGTTACAAATCGGTTATGGGGCGTGCGGTCGAACAATGTCTTTCCGCAGATAAGACCACAGTGGAATTACCCGATGTTTTGGTCAGTATATTTGATGAACAAAAAAATCACTGCTCATTTTATCTGAGAAAAGCCGGCTTGTCGCGCCTTGCGCTTTTGGAAACAATCGGTTATGTGCAGTTTTCGGATCGGGAGCCGCAAAACGGTATTCGTTACACGGCATCGGGTACGCACTCGCGAAGCGGAACTGCACACGGTGCCGGAACACACGACAAACCGGAAGAAGCGCACCGCAAAAAAGGCGCTTTGGAACGTTACGCACGCAATTTGACCGAAGAAGGAACAAAAGGCGTGTTGGACGGCAATCTTATCGGGCGGGAAGAAGAACTCGAACGGACAATGCAGATTCTGTGCCGTTTGGTAAAAAATAACCCGATTCACGTAGGCGATGCGGGGGTCGGAAAAACCGCAATAACCGAAGGTTTGGCGGTAAAAATTGCAAAAGGCGAAGTGCCCGAGCTTTTACGCGGGTTTGAAGTTTTCAGCCTCGATATGGGTGCTTTGGTTGCGGGAACAAAATACCGCGGCGACTTTGAAGAGCGCATCAAGCGTTTAACCGACGAACTTTTGAAAAAAGATAAAGCGATTTTGTTCATAGACGAAATCCATACGATTATCGGGGCAGGCTCCGTTTCCGGCGGTAATTTGGATGCTTCAAATCTTTTAAAGCCGATTCTAGCTTCAGGCAGGATACGCTGTATCGGATCGACCACCTTCGAAGAGTATACGCGCTTGTTCGAAAAAGACCGTGCATTGGCGCGCCGTTTTCAAAAAATAGACATTCTCGAACCTTCGCGAGACGAAGCGCTTGCCATCCTTAAAGGTGTGCGCGAAAAATACCAAGCCTATCACGGCGTATTGTACACGGACGGGGCGTTGGCAGCCGCCGTTGATTTATCGATTACGCATATTGCCGATCGCCGTCTGCCCGACAAAGCGCTGGACCTTATCGATGAAGCGGGCGCATGGCTTAAACTGCACGGAAAAAAAGTTCGGGAAAACTCAGGTACGGATGTTCCCTTATGCGTGGATACGGCTTTAATAGAAAAAACGCTTGCACGCATTGCGCGCATTCCCGAACGCAGTATCAATATCGGCGAAAAAGAAAAGTTGCGCAGCCTTGCCGACGACTTAAAAAAGCGCATTTTCGGTCAGGATGCGGCTGTTGAAGCGGTCGCCCAAGCCGTAAAAAGATCGCGTGCAGGTTTCCGCAATCCGGAAAAACCGGCAGGCTGTTTTTTGTTTGCAGGTCCTACCGGCGTCGGGAAAACCGAATTGGCGCGCTGTCTCGCCGATATTTTGAATGTAAAATTGCTGCGCTTCGACATGAGCGAGTATCAGGAAAAACACACCGTCAGCCGTCTTATCGGTTCCCCGCCCGGCTATGTCGGCTTTGAAGACGGCGGCCTTTTAACCGAGGCGGTACGGAAGGAGCCTCACGCGGTTATTTTGCTCGACGAACTGGAAAAAGCTCACCGCGACATTTACAACGTGTTGCTGCAAGTGATGGATTACGCATCCCTAACCGACAATCAGGGAAGAACCGCCGATTTCCGCAACACTGTGTTGATTATGACCGGCAATGCCGGCGCCCGGGATATGGAACGCTCTGCAATCGGTTTTGGAGAACGAGATGAAACATCAGGCGCGGTAAAAGAAGCGGTAGAAAAAATATTCAGTCCCGAATTCCGCAACCGTTTGGACGCCGTCATTCCTTTTGTGCATTTGAACCGTGAAATAACCGAAAACATTGTGCGTAAAGAAAGCGAACTGTTGGCCGGGCGGCTTCGCGAAAAGAACGTCGATTTAATCCTCGAAGATGAAGCTGCCGCCGTACTTGCACAAATGGGCTATTCAAAAGAATTCGGTGCGCGTAATATCGGCCGTATAATAGACGAAAAAATCGCAGCCCCGCTGGTGGACGAAGTATTGTTCGGAACTTTGGCGGGCGGCGGTACCGTTACCGTTTGTAAAAACGGCGACGACATTGCGCTCAAATACCGTACGGTACGAAAATCAGCTGCAAAAACGAAGCGCTCGGATAGAAAACCGCAAGGCGCGGTACAATGATCGGCCAATCGATTTTTGACACCGTTTTTACCGCTTTTCCCGATTCGCAATGGCTTGAATTCGCTTCGCCGGAAGATACGGGCATGGATATAGTCGGCATGGGCGGCAATCTGTCTGCGCCGGTGCTGCTTTCCGCCTACCTGCAAGGCGTATTTCCGTGGTACAGCGACGGGCACCCCGTCTTGTGGTGGTCGCCCGACCCGCGTTTCGTTTTAATGCCCGAAGAACTTCACGTTCCTTCCCGTCTGGCGCGCACCATAAAAAAAAATGCCGCAGGCTTTACGTATTCAATGGACAAGCATTTTGAGGAAGTTATTACCGCTTGCGCCGAGGCAAAACGTAATGGCCAAGACGGTACATGGATTTCGGGCGAAATGATAGAAGCGTACACGGAATTTCACCGTTTGGGCTACGCCCATTCTTTTGAAACATATCAAAACGGCAGGTTGTGCGGCGGTTTTTACGGCGTACTGCTCGGCAGCGTGTTTTTCGGCGAATCAATGTTCAGCAGCATAAGCGACGCTTCAAAATGCGCTTTTGTACATTTTGTGCACCACTTTAAAAACTGCGGCGGAAAACTCATCGATTCGCAAGTGTACACCGACAACATTGCCCGCTTCGGCGGAAAAAATATCAGCCGCAGCGCTTTTTTGCATTTGGAAGAATTGTATTTGCCCAAACCGCTTACCGGAGATTTGCGTAAAAGTTATGCGCAAGCGACAACGGGGACGCATATTTTGCTTGCGCCGATACGGAAAAGCACTGTATAATGTTCGTATGAACACTCAAAATCGTACTTTAACGTGGAAAAACTTTTTGGCATACGGCGCCGCCGATTTATACGGTGGCGGTTGCTTTTTTATCGTAACGACATTTTCAATGTATTACTTGGTAAACGTGGTCGGTTTACATCCCCTTTTTGCCGGCCTTATTCCGGCTATCGGTAAATTTTGGGATGCGGTGTCCGACCCGTTGATGGGATACATCGCCGACAACACTCCGCCCAACCGCTTCGGCAAACGGCGCGTATGGTTTTTGGTGTCGATTGTACCGATTGCCGTTTCGTTTATGCTGATTTGGTTTCCCGCCGGCTTTGAAAGCCAAGCGGGCAAATTCATCTTTTATGCAGTCGCGTATATTTTGTTTTTTACGGTTGCCACCGTTTCATATATCCCGTATGCGGCGCTCAGCGCGGAGATGACGCATTCTTTTTCGGAGCGGAATAAGCTGAACACGTCACGCCTGATGTTCTCTTTTATAGCAACCTTGCTCGGCGGCGTTTTGGCGCAACCGATTATCAACAGTTTTCACGGAACTAAAACAGGCTACTTTGTTATGAGCTGCGTGTTTGCGCTGATTTTTGCGCTGCCGTGGATAACGCTCTATATGGGAACGTGGGAAAAAGCGTCGGTGCAAAAAAAGCCGCCCCGCGGCGAATCTTTTATACGGAATTTCTTTTCGCTGTTCAAAAACAGATCCTGCCGCATTCACATTGCAATGTATGTGTGTTCGTACGGGGCGCTCGATATTTTTATGTCGCTGGTGTTGTTTTACATCGTCGATTATCTGGATAGGGGCGGCATATTCGTCATCATACAGGGAACACTGCTTATTACCATGATGTTGACCTTACCCGTTCATAATCATTTTATCAATAAATTCGGCCATCGTCCCGTATACATAACGGCATTGAGCATATTCGCCTTGTCCGTATTCACGATGATTTTTCATACCCCGTCTTCGCCCGCCGTTTTTTTAATTTTGAATATGATTGTGATGGGCATCGGCATATCTGCGAACAACCTTATACCTCATCAGCTTTTGCCCTTTATCAGCGACATCGATACACTGATAAGCGGGAAAAACAGGGCGGGAACATATTCGGCGGCAATGACCCTCACGCGCAAACTTTTTTTAGGCCTTGTAATTATGACCAGTCTCGGCGTACTGTTAAGCGGAATCGGATACAAAAATCCCGTGCCGTCGATACTGACCGCCGAACAGTTTGACGAAGTACGCGAGTTAAGCACAAAACACGGGCAGGATTTTTCGAGCGTTCAAGCTTTTTACGCACGAGGGGCGGACGGCAACTTTCATCTAAAATATTGCGCGCGAAGTGCCGACAGCGTAGTACGCGCCGTTTACAACAAGGCGAAAAAGCGCAAAAACGGTTTTCACGGCTGTGAGCGCGCTTCAGCCTTTTTTGAACAAAAAACGGATTGTACCGAAATTCCCGCGCCGATATTTGAAGACTGTATCATCGCGGCCTTGGACGGCGGCGACTTTCACGATGCCGATACGCTTTTGTTTTTGCAATCGGCTTATTCAAAAAACGGCAATTCTTACATCTTCACGCAACCGAAGGATTTTTATTCAAAAGCCGATTTGTACGACTTAAAAGTTCTTTTGGAAAAAATCGACTATCCGTATTCGGGTATCGGGGAAGTGCAAAAGCCCTTGCAAAAAAGCCGCACACTGAGCGGAATACGCGCAGCCTTTGCCTGCCTGCCGCTGGTACTGATTATAGCCGGCATCATTATCGCCTCGGCTTTTAAAGTAACGCCTGCGAATCATAAAATCGTTTTGGACGAAATCAAACGCATTGAAAAGGGCGGTACGGCGCGCGACGCTCCGGAAGCAACCAAAACAGTCTGCGAAATGCTGACGGGTATTCCCTACGGAAGATGAGTGCCGTTTTATGTACCGCATGTACTGCTGTACTTTTTTTCCGTAAAAGGGTATAGTAAGTGCAAGGGAGAAACATATGCCGGTATCGATTTGTTTGCATAACGGAACCCTGTTGACGGGGTTTTCTCAAATGGAAAAATGTGCCGTTCTTATTGAAGACGGAAAAATTGCCGATGTTTTTTCGGAGCGCCGCTTTTTGCAAAAGCGCTTCGATCCTTCAGTAAAAATCTTCGATGTAGAAGAAGCTTTTATTGCTCCCGGTTTTATCGATACGCACATTCACGGTTTTAAAGGGCACGGCACCGACAACTGTTCGCAAGAAGCTATGGTCGAAATGTCCAAAGATTTGGCGCAGT
>CAUTRX010000033.1:0-7408 GCA_963540775.1 uncultured Treponema sp.
AAGCCTTTTTACGGGGGCAAAACCCGACGCACCTAGTGCAGTTTGTACAACCTTTTGCGCGGCGGCCCTTTTCGCAGGACGGATACCCGTCCGTGCCGTCAAACGGGTTCTGTCTTCCATCCCCTAAGACAGGGATGTACAATTCCCGCCCGCACTTACAGATACGCTTCTCCGGTTCCGTAATTATTTATGACAAAATCGATGTCTTTATCGCCGCGGCCGGAAAGGTTTACCAGAATCGATTGGCGTTTGTGCGACGAGGCGTATTTAAAAGCGTAGGATACGGCGTGAGCACTTTCCAATGCGGGAATAATCCCCTCGCAGCGGGAAAGCTTAAAAAAAGCTTCGAGGCATTCGCTGTCGTTTACGGTCGTATATTCGACCCTGTTATTATCTTTGAGCATACAGTGTTCCGGCCCGCTTCCCGGATAATCGAGTCCCGAGGCAATGGAATACACGGGAGCCGGCTCACCTTTTTCGTCCTGCAAAAGATAGGTGCGAAAACCGTGCAAAATACCCGCTTTGCCGTAACACAAACTTGCCGCATGTTCGCCCGGTTTAAAAGAGCGCCCGCCCGGCTCCACCCCGATAAGTTTTACATTCTTATCCTGCACAAAGCCGCTGAAAATACCGGCAGCATTCGAACCTCCGCCCACGCAAGCGGTAACCGCATCGGGCAATTCTCCGGTCATTTCCAAAAACTGTTCGCGCGCTTCGACGCCGATAATATGCTGAAAATCGCGCACCAGCATGGGAAACGGATGCGGTCCGACAACCGATCCGATACAATAGATTGCGTTGACCGGATCTTTTAGATACGATTCAAAGGCGGAATCAACCGCTTCTTTAAGGGTTTTTAAACCGTGCGTAACGGGTACAAGGTGCGCGCCCAAAAGCTTCATGCGCACCACATTCGGATGTTCTTTTGCAATATCGACTTCGCCCATGTGAATTTCACATTCAAGTCCGAAATAGGCGGCGGCGGTTGCCAAGGCGACTCCGTGCTGTCCGGCGCCCGTTTCGGCTATGAGCTTTTTTTTGCCCATGTACTTTGCCAAAAGCCCTTCGCCCATACAGTGATTCAATTTGTGAGCGCCGGTGTGATTTAAATCTTCGCGCTTAAGATAAATGCGTCCGCCGTAGAGTTCGGACAAGTGTTTGCAAAAATACACGGGTGTGGGGCGGCCCTGAAAATGTTTGCGGATAGAACGCAGCTCGCTTATAAATTCGTGGCTTTTGCTTATCGAATAATAGGCATCGGTAATTTTATTCATTTCCGTCTGCAGTTCGTCCGAAACGAATGAACCGCCGTATGTACCAAAATAGCCTTTTTCGTCGGGGAATTGTTTTAAATAGTCCACTGTGCCGCTCCTTACATTCGCATTTCAAGGTAACCTGTTCCGAAACGGAAGTTTCCGAACAGGTTTATTGGATTGTACGCAAAACTATACCAAAGAACGGTAGTGCGGTCAACGGCAAAAATACACGTAAGTACGCCGGCGCCAGAATTTCCGTCGGCGCTGCGAAAATTAAAATGCATTTTTCAAATCGCTATACGGCGTGGATTACTTCGCGCGGTTTACTGCCGTTCGCGGGGCCGACAATGCCGCGCGCTTCCATATCTTCAACCAGACGGGCGGCGCGGTTATAGCCGATTTTAAGCCGGCGCTGAATGTACGAGGCCGAAGCTTTTCCTGCTTGCATGACGATTTCCAGCGCTTTTTCATACAGCGGGTCTTCTCCGTCGCTGAACATACCCGGTTCTGCGCCCGTATCTTCGTCATCGACAAAAATCTCGTCGTCAATATAATCGGGTTCGCCGTACTGTTTTACGTACTCGACAACATTTTCAACTTCGGTGTCCGACACAAAGGTTCCCTGTATACGAATGGGAAACGGATCGGTCGCGCTTGCATACAGCATGTCGCCTTTGCCCAACAGTTTTTCCGCGCCCACCTGATCGATAATAATGCGGCTGTCCATTTTGGAAGCGACCATAAAGGCAATGCGCGAAGGAATGTTCGCCTTAATAAGACCGGTAATAACGTCGATAGAAGGCCGCTGCGTTGCCAGTACCAAATGAATACCGACGGCTCGGCTCATTGCCGCAAGACGTGCAACGGTCGATTCAAGTTCCTTGCCCGTAGTTGCCATAAGATCGGCAAATTCGTCTATGATAAGCACAATGTACGGCAGCTTTTCCGCCGCAATACGCCGCTCGACAATACGTTTGTTGTAGCTGGTAATCTCGCGCACGCCCATGCCGTCCAAAAGCGCATAGCGGCGCTCCATTTCGCATAAGCAGTACTGTAAAGCTTGAAACGCCTTTTTAGGTTCGGTAATAACCGGCGTAAGCAAATGCGGAATGTCGTTGTACAATTTCAATTCGACTATCTTCGGGTCGATTAAAATCATGCGCACATCTTGAGGCGGTCTTTTGTACAAAATCGATAAAATCAATGTGTTTACGCATACCGATTTTCCCGATCCGGTGGAACCGGCAATCAGCAGGTGCGGCGTTTTTGCCAAATCCAGTACTTGCACTTCACCGGAAATATCTTTTCCCAAAACCATGGGTATCGCCATTTTTTTGAAAGCGGGAATATCCGTATCGATCAATTCTTTAAAGCCGACGATTGCGCGTTCTTTATTCGGCACTTCGATACCGACGGCGTGTTTTCCGGGAATGGGGGCGACGATACGGACGCTGGAGGCGGCAAGGCGCAGTGCAATGTTGTCGCCCAAGGCGACTATTTTACTCAGTTTGACGCCCGGAGCGGGAAGAATCTCGAACATGGTAACCACCGGCCCCTTGCGTATGCCGGTAACTTCGGCTTCGATTTTAAATTCGTTCAGCGTATCTTTGAGCGCTTGGGCGGCACGCTCGGTTTCGCTGTCGATAACCCAGTAGTCTCCGCCCGGATAGCTTGTCAACAACCCCTCGACCGGAACCGCATAGTTTCGCGGTTTTTGCATGTGCACAACAGGTGCGCTTTCGGCGGAAAAATCGGAAGCTTCATCCGGTAAAACGTCGGCATCGCTCTCAAGTTCATCCGCCGGTTGCCGGGCAAAAAACACAGCGGAAGATTCGCCTTCGGTACTTTCAGCAGCGTCTTCATCACCTTCGCTTTCGATAAGCCCGGCGTCGAACGGATGCGTCAAAAAGGCGGTTTCGCCCGGGTGTTCGTATAAATCGGCAGATTCCCGATCGGTGTATGTTGTCCGCTCCGCAGTGCCCGATACGGCACCATCCGGCTCGGTGGCGACAGACTCCGCGGACGGCGTATACCCGATTGCCTGTAGCGGAGGAATGGCAACAGCGGCGCTTTGTGTTTTGATTTCCGTTTGAACAAACGATGCTGCCTTTTCGTGCAAAGGTTCGGGCGCAACGTGCACCGGCTTTTCGGTTTCGGCATCGTGCGCCGTAGCGGCATCAGCGGCCGTATTCGAATACGGAGGCACTTCGGGGACAACATAATCGCGCAAAGACGAAATGGGCGACGGCGGAAGCGATTTTATGTCGAAAGAAAAAGGGGTACGTCTCCGTTTTGCGGCCTGTTTGAGCACGTCTTTGTACCAATTCTGCATACCGATTTGACCGCCGGAAAGTTTATTTTCGGTTATGTCTAAAATAAAGTCCGCAACCAAGCCGATTGCAATATATTCGATTATGCACAAAAGGGCGCTTACCATCACAAAGGTACTGGATCGTATAATGCGGACGGTGGGTGTAACTCCCGGCAGCACTTTTTCGGTAAAGAATTCGACCCCGGCAATAGTAAAAAAAGGAATAAGCGAACTCACCAAATAAAAGGCTTGTCTTTTTGAATGCCTACACGCGAGTATCGTAATTCCTGCAATAAAAGCATAAAGCGGAATCAAAAAAGACGAAAAGCCGTAAGAATCAAAAAGACTTCGGCCGAATGCAACCAAAAAGTTTCTGTGCGCGTCTGCAGCGCCGAAATCGAAAAACTGCACAATGAGGGCGGCCGTACACAGGGCCGAAACGACGAATACTACAATACCGGCGGCAGCGACACCGCGTTCGGAACGATTCATGAATAACTCCATTATCTACTTTATCGGAAAAAAACGGAATGAGCTTAACGGGGAATACGAGATAAAACGCCCGAATAAAACGGTTTGAGGCCGCCCGTACAGAGGGGGTAAGTCCGGCTTACCCTATAAGGTGAGTGTGCCGCATATAATGGCGCAAGGTTGCCGAATCGATAAGAGAAGGAACAACGCCCGTCCGCGTTGTCGAAAATCCCGCTGCATAAGAAGCGTACAAAAGCGCATCGGACAGCGATTTCTTTTCGAGCAGACACACCGCTAAAGCTGCAATAAAGGCATCGGCGGCACCGGTTGTATCGACAGGAACAAAGGGCGCGGCGGGAACCCGATATGAAAAATCCGCTCCGGCAACATAACAGCCTTCACTGCCGAGCGTTACAATAACGGTTTTAACGCCCTTTCTTAAAAACCATGCCGCTTTTTCTTCAATTGAATTTCCGTAAGGGCATAATTGCTGCAATTCTTTTTTATTGGGAATAAAGTAATCCAAATGAACTAAAAGCTCTTCATCGATTGACTTTACGGCGGAAGGTTTAAGCATAATTTTGACATTGAGGTTTTTCGCAATGCCGACCGCTTCAATTATGGCGGGCATCGGGATTTCGGTTTGCAAAAGGCAAAACGCCGCATCGGAGAATACGTCTTTGTCGGCTTGGACAGTTGCCGCCGAGACACCCAGATTCGCACCGCCGTATAACACAATGCCGCTTTCGCCGTCTTCCTGAACATGAATGTACGCCTTGCCGGTTGATTTCTCCGCATCAATATGGACGCAGGCGGTATCCACTCCGTATTCATGCAGTACGTTCAAAATGACAGTACCGTCAAAATCGCGGCCGACATTGCCGATTATCGATACCTTTGCTCCGAGTTTTGCCGCACCGACTGCCTGATTTATTCCTTTGCCGCCCGGAATCATCGAAACGTTGTCGGCACTGATACTTTCACCCGTTTGGGGGTGCTCTTTTACGGACAGCAATATATCCATATTCATGCTGCCGATGACAATAATCCGTTTTGAACGCAATGGAAGAGGTACCTCTACGGAACCGACATTTTTACAGATAAACTTTTCACAGTATAAGGGGTTATCCGTTTTTTTATGTTCTGTCAGGTGTACCAGATAATTGCATGCATATGCTCCGAAAGCAGTCAATGATAAAGGCACGGCCGAAACGGACGGAAATTTTTTGATATTTTCTCTGTCATCGATACAGATAACCGATACGTCATCGGGTATACGAAATTTCTGAATGTGTGCGTATTCGTATACGGACAGAGTATGTTCCCAACTGCAGCAGATGAGAGCGGTACAACCTTGTACGTACAGCGCGTCGTGCAAATCTTTACAAGCAACGTATGTGTGATGATGTTCAAATAAACACAGTTCGACTCCGCAAAACAGTTCCCGCTCGTATCTTTCGGACGAATTGAATAAGCAGTATAGCTTTGTATGCCCCGATTCAATCAGTGTTTTCGCCGCCGCATAACCGGCCCCTTTATAATCGTAGAATATGCCGAAATCGGAATGTTCCGAATTCAACACGGCAAAAGGAACGGCGCTTTTACACAGTATATCCAGCATTTCATTGTCCGCTTCTTCAAAGGGTTCCCACAAAATCGCATCGGGATGATTTTTACGGACAGCTTCGATATTTTTCAATTCGTTTTCGGCCGATGACGATACGCATACTTGCACCTGATAGCCTTGCTTTTCGGCTTCGCTCAAAAAACCCTTGTAAAATGAATACCTTTTTGCGCTGTCGGATAAAATAAGCGCTAATAAAAATGCTTTTACGTCCTTATTCTTTTTTACAAAATCGTAAGGAGTGTAACGGTATTCTTTGACAATTTTAAGCACCCGCTCACGCGTTTCGGCCTTAATACCGCGGTCTTTACCGTTGACAATTTTCGAAACGGTCGAAATCGAAACGCCTGCAAGTGAGGCTATATCTTTAATCGTCAAACCGTACTTCCGCCGCACTCGGAATCGATGTTTGGGCGCCCCGTCGTGTAACAACGATAGAGGCTACTTCGTTTGCGTAGCGTGCCGCTTGCACCAAAGAAGAACCGGAAGCAAGACGCACCGCCAAAGCCGCAGTAAAAGAATCGCCTGCAGCGGTGGTGTCGACAACCGGTACAGGCCGTACCGGAAGCAAGTGCTTTCCTTCCGTTTCCGAGTTTACATAGGCGCCCTTTGAACCGAGTGTAACAAGGACGTTTTTAACTCCTTTAGCGCGCAGTTTATCCGCAGCTTCTTCATAGTTTTTCACTTGTTTACCTAAAAGCTGAGAGGCTTCGGTTTCGTTCGGCTTTATAATATCGATATACGAAAATAATTCTTCAGGAAATTCCCTCGGTGCCGGAGCGGGGTCCAAAATAACGGTTTTTCCGGCTTTTTTTGCACACTGCGCCGCATATACGACAGTTTCGAGCGGGATTTCCAGCTGACATAAAAGAATGTCGCAATCCCGAATGAGATTTTCGTTATCGGCAATATCCTGTTCCGTTACCGTTGCATTTGCACCGGGAATAACAACAATACTATTATCACCGGCCGAATTTACGGTTATCCACGCCAGCCCTGTGGACTTTCCTTCTCGGACCAAAAGACGGGACGTATCAACTCCGACGGAGGCAAGGCTGTTTTTTTCAATTTCGGCATATGAGTCGGCACCGACCGCCCCGAACATAGTGACTCGTGCACCCAAGCGGCCTGCAGCATAAGCTTGATTGGCCCCCTTGCCGCCGGGAACCAATTCCATATTTCCTGCCAAAATCGTTTCACCCGCAGCGGGCATGTGCGGTACATTCACTACCATATCCACATTCAAGCTTCCGATAACAAGTATTTTTTTCATCATATGCCCCAATTCTTATCCGTATTATCAGACGTGGCATTACGCCTTGTGATGTTTGATTTTCTTTGTACCGATTGCATAATTTAAAACCATAACTCCTAATAATGCCACTCCCCAAATAATATCACGATAAAAATTGGATATATTCTCAAACATATTCAATACGGAACTCAACATTTGCAGAACAATAATAACAACAACAACGCCTTTTATATTACCGCGCCCGCCGGAAGGACTTATACCGCCCATTACTGCAATTAAAATACACTGCATAGTATATGAAGAACCGTAATCCGCTTTTGTAGAATTTGTTGACGCCATCATAATTAAACCGGATATTGCGGCTAAAAAACCCGAAAATGCATAAGTGGCAATAATTAAAAAGTCATTTTTTAAACCCGCAAATTTTGCCGCAACCGGATTTGTACCCAATAAATACAATCTCGTACCGAATTTCGTTTTGGAAAGAATTA